>NZ_JBHYJB010000027.1:0-112247 GCF_042740175.1 Streptomyces sp. NPDC059009
CGCCCCCGGCCGCCAACACAGACCCCCCCCTCCCCCACCCGTGGGGCCCTCCCCGCCCGCCCCGGTTGCGGCCCCGCAGGTGTGTTCTCTGCACGTCATCCAGGCGTGGCGTGCGGCCGCGTCAGGAGACGACGTCCCGGACCGGCTTCCCCTCCAGGTGCTCCACCACGTTCTGCACCGCCGCCAGCGCGATACGGACGAGGGTTTCCCTGGTGACGCCTGCGACGTGTGGGGAGAGCACCACGTTCGGGGCCTTCAGGAGGCGGAGGGCGGCGGTGGGGGGTTCGGGGTCGAAGACGTCGATTCCGGCGCCCGCCAGGGTGCCTGCCGTGAGGGCGTCGGCGAGGGCGTCCTGGTCGATGAGGGCGCCGCGTGCCGTGTTGATCACGAAGGCCGTGGGTTTGAGCAGGGCGAGACGGGGTGCGTCGAGGAGGTGGTGGGTGTCCTCGGTGAGGGGGGCGTGCAGGGATACGTAGTCGGAGGTGCGCAGCAGCTCGTCGAGGGGGACGTGGCGGGCGTTGCCGAGGCGGGCGGCCACCTCGGGGGCGACGGGGTTCGGACCCGCGTACACGATGTTCATGTCGAACACGACGGCGCGGCGGGCGACTTCCTCGCCGATGTGGCCGAGGCCGACGATGCCGAGGGTCTTGCCGGAGAGTTCGGTGATCGACTGCTGCAGTCGGGGCAGCGCCCAGTCCGCCTCGGTGAGCGCGGTATGGGCGGGCACGAGCTGCTTGGCGAGGGCCAGCATGAGGGCGAAGGTCTGCTCGGCGACGTTCTGCTTCTCGGCGCCGCTGGAGCCGATGTTGCACACGTGCACGGAGTGTTGGCGGGCCGCTTCCAGGTCGACGTAGTCGAAGCCGTGGCTGGCGCACTGGACGAGTTCGAGGTCGGGGGCGGCGGCGAAGTGCTCGGCGGTGACGGGGCCCAGGCCGGTGATGATGACGTGGGCGGAGCGCAGCGCTTCGGGGTTCTCGTCGGTGGTCTCCACGACGGTGACGTGGGCCTGCTCCGGGAAGACCGACGCGAGCGCCGCGCCGACGGAACGGCCGCCCACGTGGGGCGAGATGACGGCGAGAACGTTCTTGGTGTTCGTCGAGTTCGTCGTGTTGTTGGTGTTCGTGGTCATGCGGGGTCCTCGGTCAGGTCGTCGGGGGTGAGGCTGGCCGGCGAGGCGTGGCCCGACAGGGCCAGGGTCAGGTCGAGTTCGGCGAGCAGGCAGCGGAGCACGTGGTCGACGCCCGCCTGTCCGTCGAGGCCGAGACCGTACGCGTACGGGCGGCCGACAAGCACCGAATCGGCGCCCAGGGCAAGGGCCTTGACGATGTCGTCCCCGGTGCGGATGCCGCTGTCGAAGAGGACGGTGAGCCGGTCCCCGACGGCCTCGACGACGCGCGGCAGGGCGTCGGCGGCGGCGACGGAGCCCGCGACCTGGCGGCCGCCGTGGTTGGAGACGACGACGCCGTCCATCCCCGCGTCGGCGGCGCGGTGCGCGTCGTCGGGGTGCAGGATGCCCTTCAGGACGATCGGGCCGTCCCAGTTCTCGCGGAGGAAGGCGAGGTCCGGCCAGGTCTTGGCGGGATCGGAGAACATCCCCACGAAGTGCATGACGGCGGCGTTCGGGTCCTCGTGGACGGGCTTGGCGAGCCCGGCCTGGAAGGCGGGGTCGGTGAAGTAGTTGGCGGTGCCCACGCCGTGCAGGAACGGCAGATACGCCTGGTCGAGGTCGCGGGGCCGCCAGGCGAGCAGCGGGGTGTCGAGCGTGACGAACAGCGCGCTGAACCCGGCGGCCTTCGCCCGGTCGAGGAAGCTCTTGGTGACGTCGCGGTCCTTGGCCCAGTACAGCTGGAACCACCGCTGCCCCTCCCCCATCGCCTCGGCGACCTGCTCCATGGGCGTGCTGGAGGCGGAGGAGAGGATGAACGGGATGCCCCGGGCCGCGGCGGCGCGCGCGGCGGCTGACTCCCCCTCCGGGTGCATGATCGACAGGACGCCGACGGGGGCGAGGGCCAGCGGCGCGGGCAGCCGGTGGCCCAACACCTCGACGGACAGGTCGCGTTCGTGGACGTCGCGCAGCATGCGCGGCACGATGCGGCGGCGGCGCAGGGCCTCCCGGTTGGCGCGGGCGGTGCTGCCGTCGCCCGCGCTGCCCGCGACATAGCCGACCGGGCCGGGACCGAGCCGCTGCTCGGTGAGCTCCTCCAGGCGGGTCAGGTCGGTGGGCAGCCGCGGCACCGCCCCGGTCATGCCGTTGAGGTAGATCTCGTACTGGAAGTCAGCCCAGTTCGCCGCCATGCAAGGGTCCCGTCTCTCGTCACTGGTCTTCACGCTGGGACTGCGATCTGCGATCTGCGATCTGTGATGTGCGATGTGCGATCTGCTGGCCACGATCCTGCTCACCCCGCTCCCTCCCGTCCATGGCCGTGCGCACCCCTTTCCGATGGGACTATCACTGTGTGATGAACAAGCGCGACCAGATCCGCCGGGAACTGCTCTCCGACCCCGCCGTCGTCGCGGCCGTCGTGGAAGCCGTGCACGAACGGGTTCCCGCCTACACGGCACTCGACGGCAGCCGCCTGCCCGAGGTGCGCGCCATCACCGCGTGGGGCCTCGAACGCCTCCTCGACCTGTGGGTCACGGAGGGCGAGGTCAGCCGCGACGACCTGCGCCGCTTCCGCGGGATCGCGGCGGCGCGGGCGGCGGACGGGCGGCCGCTGCCCGCCGTCCTGCGGGCCTACCGGGTCGCGGCCACGGTCCTCGCCGACCAGGTCGCCGCCCGCGCCCCGCGCCTCCCGGCCCGCGACGCCCTCGCCCTGGCCCGTCTCCTCCTCGCCGCCGTCGACACCATCTCGGAGGAGATGACCACGGCGTACGCGGCCACGGCCGACCGCCTCACCGCGGACCGCGACCGCGCCCTCCACCTCCTCCTCGACGACCTGATCGCAGGCCGCCACGCCTCACTCGGGGCCCTCACGGACAGAGCGTCCCGCCTGGACGTCCAACTCCCCGAGCGCTACTGCCTGTTGGCGGCGGAACCGGGCGCACCGGACGAGCCGGAGGTGTCGCTCGCGGCGGCGATGGGGCTGCTGGCGGGGCTGGCCCCGCGGGCCGCGACCGCCCCCACCCCCGACAGCGCCCAGCCTCCCGGCCCCACCGTCGCACTGGCCACCACCCACGGCTCGCGTGCCGTCCTGCTGCTGCCCGCCGGCGCCGCCGAGGCCGTGCCCGGCGTCCTGCGGGCGCAGGGCTGGCGGGGGTGCGTGATCGCCGGCGAGAGCCTCGACCGGGTCGCCGTCGCGCACCGGCTCGCGGCCGGGGCCCTGGACACCGCTCCCCCGCACGCCCACCGGGCCGACCGGGTCCTCACCGACGCCGACGCACACGTCCTCGCGCTGCTCGCCGGGCACCCGGTGGCCGGGCCCGAGCGGATCGGCCGGATCGTCCTCGGTCCGCTCGCCGAACCCGGCCAGAGGCACCTTCTCGACGCCCTCACGGCCTACATCGACACGGGCTCCGCCAACGCCGCCGCCCGCGCCCTGCACCTCCACCCCCAGTCGGTCCGCTACCGGCTGCGCCGTGTCCGGGCCGTCACGGGCCGCGACCCGCAGGACCCGTGGCAGCGGCTGACCTTCGACATCGCCCGCACCATCGCGTCGGGCGCACGGCCGGGTGGCGCCGCACGCCGGTGAGCCGCCCGTGGTCCGGCACCGGGCTCATCACCATCACGGGCCTTATCAAGAGGTGATGAAGCCCGTCAGCCGACCGGGGCCGACCCAGCCGGGGCCGGTCCGACCGGGGCCAGCCGCCACAGCGACGTCACCTCCGCCGCACGGGCGACGCGCAGCGGATCGTCGGGGTCGGGGTCCACCGCGCGCGGGTGCCGTGGCCGGACGTCGGACCGGTCGACGACCCGCAGCCCCGCCCCCGCCACGGCGTCCAGCAGCTCCCGCCGCGTCCGCAGCCCGAGGTGCTCGGCCAGGTCCGAGAGGATCAGCCAGCCCTCGCCGCCCGGTTCGAGGTGCGCGCTGAGGCCGTCGAGGAAGGCGTGGAACATGCGGCCGCCCGGATCGTAGACGCCCTGTTCCAGGGTGGAGCTCGGACGGGCCGGAATCCAGGGCGGGTTGCAGACGACGAGTCCGGCACGGCCCTCCGGGTAGAGGGCGGTGTCGCGTACGTCCACGCGGTCCGCGAGCCCGAGCCGGTCCATGGTGGCGCGGGCGCAGGCCAGGGCGCGCGGCGAGATGTCGGTCGCCACGACGCGGGCGACGCCGCGGCGGGCGAGCACGGCCGCCAGTACCCCGGTTCCCGTTCCCAGGTCGAAGGCCGTACGGGTGCCCGGGCCGCCGCTCCGCACAGCAGCGGGCAGCGGTGCCCGGGCCACCAGGTCCACGTACTCGCCCCGTACCGGCGAGAACACTCCGTAGTGGGGGTGCACGCGGGCGCCGAGCGCGGGCACCTCAACTCCCTTGGTACGCCACTGATGTGCGCCGAGCACACCGAGCAACTCGGTGAGCGCGACCCCGACGGGCTCACCCGGCGGCGGCCCGTACGCCTCGGCGCACGCCTGCCGGACGTCGGGCGCCCGCCGCAGGGCGAGGGTGTGGTCACCCTCGAGGAGGACCAGGAGCATGCCGAGGACGCGGGCGCGGTGGCGGCGCGCGCGGCGCTGGGCGTGGAACACCTCGGCGGGGCTCGGCCCCTCGCCCGTGCCGGGCCCCGCCGCAGCGGCCCCGGCCCCCTTCCGGTCCACGCGCCGCGCCAGCGCGCTCAGCAGCTGGCGCGCCCCGTGATAGTCGCCCCGCCACAGCAGGGCGGTGCCTTCGCAGGCGAGGCGGTAGGCGTGGTCGGCCTTCATGCGGTCGTCGGCGACGACGACACGGCGGGGCGGGCGGGACTCGTTCTCGGAATGCCAGCGGGCGGACCGGGCGGCTTCGGCCTCGGTCCAGTGGAACCTGGACACCAGGTACTCCTCGTGATCGACGTGATCGAACGTGCGGGGCACGAAGAGCACTTCGACGGGAGCACACGGAACCACCCGGCGCGGGGGCCGGTTTCGCGGGCGTGCGAAAGGGGTGGGTCAGAGGGAGTGGTGACGGCTCCGCGTCGAAGCGCTCGAGGAGCGGTCGTCCAGGACCATCCCCTGGACCACGCCTGCGACGATGCCGTGCGTCACGAACTGCCCTTTCAGAGAACCACTGAACTTCAGCGAAACGAGAAGACGAAGAAGCTTTCCGGACCTTCTCACGAGGGTCGGGCGCCGGGCAAACCTCTCACCCCGCTCACCTCTCTCGCTTCTCACAGCCCGAGCTGCGCCCGCCCCCGCTCGTTGAGGTCCGCGGTGCGGGCGCGGCCGGACCAGTTCGCCTCGTAGTCCTCGGGGGCGAAGTCGCCGGGGCTCGTGCCCCGCAGGAAGCGCTCGCCGCACTCGCGGGCGTACGCGGCGTTCTTCTCGCAGTGCGGGGAGGCCGGGATGTACATGACGTTGCCCCAGCGCTCGGGGTTGCTGCCGTCGGCCACGGAGTGGACCAGGTCGCCGTGCCACCACACCGTGTCGCCGGGCTCGACGGCCGGGATCGGGGTGAGCGCGGGGAGGAGCACGGAGTGGTGGAGCTCTGTGACCGGCAGGGCCTGGCCGTTGACGGCACCGCACAGGTCGTCCTCGGCGATGTCGTCCTGCAGGGCGCGCAGCAGCATGTACGCCATGGCGGAGGGGATCGGCACGACGTTCAGGACGCCGTCGGTGGGGCGCATCTCCGAGAGCGCGGTCCAGCCCTGGAAGGTACGGAACGCCGAGCACATCACGGTGGAGGGGAACTCGTCGACCTCCGTGCGGTGGGCCCCGTCCCACGGGTCGTACGCGCTGACGTTCCCGGAGAACACGTGCCGGAACACCCGCTGGTACGCGGGCAGCAGCCAGCGCTCGACCGAGCCCGAGTCGGTGTGCGGGGACAGGCCGAGCGAGGCGGAGCCGGGCTCGCGGCGGCGGATGCGGTCCGGGTAGCCGGTGTCGCGGTCGGGGTCGAACCAGACGCGGCCCTCGGAGGCGTGCTTCCAGAAGGAGTTGAGGAAGGAGCGCACGGCGCTCATGCGGTCGTCCTGGCGAGCCTGCATCTGTGGCTTCGACCAGTACACGGGGTAGATCTGCGGGCGGCTGGAGGCCAGCCCGGCGAAGACGTCGTCGGCGGGGCCGCGGTACGCGGCGGCGAAGCCGTTCTCCCCCAGGTACGCGGCGAGTTCGGCGTCCCACGCCTCGGCGCGCTCGCGCGGAAAGGTGCCCCTGACGACGGCGCAGCCCCGGCGGCGTACCGCCTCGACCGTCTCGGCGGGCACCGTCCCGGCCGCGATGTCCGCGTACCGGACGACGGGGAAGACCTCCCGGCCCGCGTCCCGTTCGGCGACGACCGCGGCGACCTCGGACCGCATCAGCGCCTCCGCCTCGGCCAGCGCGGCGGCCGGGTCACCGAGCCGGGCGCGCAGCTCGCGCTTGGCCGCCGTAATGGCCGCGGGCATGTCGGCGGGGACCGGGGACGGGGTGCGCGGCGTCGTGGTCGCGGGGCTCATGAGCTGCCTCCACCATTTAGTAAGGAGTGGTAACTAGAACCATTGATACGCTGCCCGGACCCCGTTCCGCAACCCCCTGGGGACCGCCGTGACCGCCCGTGAACCAGCCGCCCCACCCCCCGGGTCCGCCCCATCGGCCACCGCGCGGAACGGCGCGGCAAGCCACCCTGAAGGCCCCGCGGAAGGCCGCCCCGAAGACCGCGCTCAAGGCCGCGGCGACGGCCGCTCCCTGCCGCGTCTCGCGCTGCTGCGCGACATGACGGACCGTGCCGTCCTGGACCGGGTCCTCGCCGTCGGCCGCACCACCCGGGCGGCCCTCGCCGAGGAGACGGGGATCTCCAAGCCGACGATCTCGGAGTCGGTGCGGCGCCTGGCGGCCGCGGGGCTGCTGCGGGCCACCGGCACCGACGACACCGGACGCCGCGGCCGGGTCGCCACCTTCTACGAACTCGCCCCCGACGCCGGGCACGTCCTCGCCGTCGAGGTCAGCCAGCACGGCGTCCGCACCCTGGCCGCGGACCTCGCCGGCGCCGACCTGGGCGCGCAGCACCTGACCACGCCGGCACCCGGCGACACCGCCGCCCTCGCCGACGCGCTGCGCGCGGCGGTGCGCGACGCCGGGGCCGAGCACGCCGCGCACGGGCCGCTGCGCGCCCTGGCCGTCTCGGTGGCCGGCCCGGTCGCCCCGCAGACCCGTGCGCTCATCTCGCTGCCCGACTCCCCCTTCCCCGAGAACACCCTTGATCCGCAGGACGTCCTCGCCGAACTCGCCCCCGCCACCTGCCTGGTGGACAACGACGTCAACTACGCGGCCCTCGCCGAACGCAGGGGCGGCGCGGCGGCGGGCGCGCACAGCTTCCTGTACGTGTACGTGGGTGCCGGGCTCGGGCTCAGCCTCTACGTCGGGGACCAGCTCATCCGGGGCGCCCACGGTCTGGCCGGGGAGATCGGCTATCTCAACACCACGGGCTCGAACCCCCCGGTGTTCCTCTCCCACGCCCTGGCCCGGCAGGGCTTCGGGCGGCCCGGGAGCGCGGCCCTGGACGTCGAGGCGGCCGTCGGCGTGCTGGAGCGCGCGGCGGCGGGCGAGGCGGAGGCGGTGGCCGCGGTCGAGGTCCTGACCGGGGCGGTGGGCCAGGCCGTGGCGGCGGCCTGCACCATCGTCGATCCCGAACTCGTCCTGCTAGGCGGCCCGTTGGGCGGGCGCCGGGAGGTGCTCGGGCCGATCCGCGACACCGTGGCGGGTGCGGCGTTCGCCCCCGTCCGCGTCGAGCACGGCAGCGTCACGGACTCCCCCTCGCTGCGCGGTGCGCTGCTCGCGGCGGCCGACGCGGGGCGGGCGGGACTGCTGGGCTGACCGAGGCCCTGCACCGTGACGACCACCGGCCTTTCGGCCGCGCCCTCACGCAGTCACCCTGACGGCCCATCATGCCTGCCCGCCGATTCCCCCCTTTCCCCCTTTCCCCCTGCCCCCGATCCCCCGAGTCCCTGAGTTCCCCGAGTCGTCCCTGAGTCCCCCTCAGATCCCGCTGTCGCTCCCCCAGTTCCCCGGTTCCCCCAGTCCCCCCTGGTCCTCCTCGGCTCCCCCGGGCGCCGGCTCCCCCTCGTCCTCCCCTCCGTCCGGTCAACCCATCAGCAGCGGGCCGGCCCGGATACCCGTAGCGGATCCGGCCCTCTTCCGGGGACCGTTCGCGTCAACTGAGCGGGGCTCTGCGGTACTTGTGTCACTCTGTGCCATGCAGGTGCTCCTTCATTGGGGGCACTGGGGCTGTCCGCCACTGTCCGGCCTGCAAGTTCCGACGGTGGCGGGCAGTCGGGCGGCTAGCGGTTGGCCAGCCGTTCCTGACGCCGTCTGCGCTCGACTCGTTTGCCGCGCACCGGCATCGAGCCGTACTCGAGGAAGCGGTGGCGCACGGCGAACGCCACCGCGGTGAGGGGCCCGACCAGGCTCGCGACCACGCCCCGGTGTTCCCACACCAGGCCCGTGACGACGATGCCGGCCATCCAGAACAGGCTCTCCACGGTCCACCGGGGAACCGGGGGGCGGGCCCGCCTGGGCCCGCCGGAGCAGCGGAAGTCCGGTGGCGCGGCGCTGAGGGGCCGCTCGGGCGGGCTGCCACCCGCCCTGAGGCGGGTCACTTCCTCCCGAACGTAGATGCGTCGCTGGTCTCTGAGGCTCGCCTGCTTGTAGATGCGGTTCAGATCGTCATCGAGGCGGAATCCATGGTCACCCCGGCGGGTGTCCGTGCACTGCCCCTGCGGCAGCCCTTCCTCGGCCATCTGCATCAACTCCTTCTCATGACCTTGGAGAGGAACTCGGTCAGTTCCTCGACATCGACGCCGACCTTCATGAGGTCCCGTCTGGCCTTGCAGTAGTACGTCCGCAGCGCCCCCTGGCCCACGCCGAGGACCCTCGCGGCCTCCTTCCAGTCGAGATCGAAGACGGCGCGGGCGTGGAACGCCTCGCGGCGGCGCGGAGGCAGCCGGTCCACCTCGTACAGGGACTCCACGAGCGCCTTGCCGCTGCCCCGGCCCCCCACCTCCTGGGCGCCCGCCCAGGTGCCGAAGATCGGCGCGAGGTCCTCGCAGTTCGGCCGCGTGTACCGGGGGTCGGGCAGGTTGTCGCGGTAGTCGGCCGCCAGGTCCATGACGGCCTCGTAGAGGTGGCGCCGGATCTCCTCCGCGCGGTAGTCCTCCCAGCGGGCGAAGACCTCCGCGACGGCCTGCAGCGTGACCCGCTCGCTGTCGACGAGGAGGTGCCCGAACTCGCGGTATGCCTCGCGCTTCAACCAGGGGAAGAAGTCGTCGAGCAGTTCGTCCTGCTCCGCCTGTACGTCCGGCGGGAGCGGGGCCCGCCGACGCGCGGGCAGTAGCCGCTCGCCGTCGCCCGATTGCGGTTCAGGGATCACGGCGGTACCTCCTTGACCGTTCCCGTGCGCCGCCGTGACGCCCGGTTGGTCCCAGAAGGTAGCGGTGGTCTCCGCGAGGTGTTGCTCCGTCAGATATATGCACCGCGCATGTGCGTGGGGTGCGGGGCCACGTACGGGGGACGCGGCGGCGGGCGCCCATGTCCCCCGTACGGGCACGTCAGCGGCAGCGCAGGCGGTCGCCCGTCACCGGGGCGCCCTCCACACTGCTGCGGTCGTACGTCACCTTCGCCACACGCTGCGGCGCGGCACCCAACGCGACCCGGAACTCCCGCCCCTGGCCCGGCACTTGGTGCAGCCGGGCGCCGGGGAGCGCGGTGGCGAGGGTGGCGGCGTAGCGCTCCATGGCCGGGTCGTACGTGATGACGGTCGGGCCCTTGGCCGGGGAGCCCTGCCGCGGGATGGCGGTCACGTCGAAGCCGTCCGCGCGCAGGGCCTCGGCGGTGGCGGCGTCGTCGACGCGGACGCGCACCCAGGCCGGGGGCATGTCGACGGGGGCGGGCTCGGCGCCGGTGCGCGGGGTGACCAGGGGGCGGTCCTCGCGCAGGGCCGTGAACAGTGCGCGGGCGCGGGGCGCGTCCCACAGCAGGGTGGAGCCCCAGTCGGGGACGCGGTGGTCGAAGTCGGAGATCGGCACGGTCGCGAACTCGGTGCGCTCGGCGGTGAGTTCACGCATCGACCAGGCGAGCGCGGCCAGCTCGCCCGGGCCGGTGTGCGGGTCGGTGCGGACGTGCTCGTACAGGGCGCGGGCGGCGTAGGCCGAGGCGTAGGGGTTGCGCAGCGCCCCCGCGTCGGCGAGCCGGTCGAGCATGCCGAGGACGAGCCGCTGCTGGCGCCGGACGCGGCCGAGGTCGCCCGGCGGCGAGACGTGCCGGGCGCGCACGTAGCGCAGCGCCTTGCGGCCGTCGATGCGGTGGGTGCCGGGGGCGAGCTTGAGCCCGGAGCCGAGGTCGCGCAGCGGCTTGTCGGTGCAGACCTGGGCGCCGCCGAAGCGGTCGACGGCGCTCGCGAAGCCGCGGAAGTCGGTCTCCAGGTAGTGGTCGACGCGCAGCCCCGTGGCCCGCTCCACGGTGCGCACGGCGAGGTCGGGGCCGCCTTCCTTGTACGCGCCGTTGATCTTGCCCGAGCGCGCAGGAGCGCCCTCGGGGGCGGCGAAGGGAACGTACGAGTCGCGCGGGATCGACACGACGCTGAGCCGACGCCGGTCGGCCGCGAGGTGCACCAGCATCATCACGTCGGTGCAGTTGCACTCCTGGCCGCCTACGTGGAAGTGCTGGATCTCCTCCTTGCTCATGCCGCTGCGCCGGTCGAGCCCGACGACGAGGATGTTGGTGCCCTTGCCGCCGCGCGGGGCGGGCGGGTCGGCGGGCGCGGTCGCAGCGGCGACGGACGCGCCGCAGACCAGCGCGGTCGCCAGGAGCGCGGCGACGCCCCGGCGGCGCGGAATCCGGTGGCGCCTGGAGGGAGTTGGCGGCGGCGGGGCCATCTGCGTCGAGGTGGGTGCGGGCGGGGTCGGCACGGGCGCCTCCGGCTGGTCAGCGGGTTCTGCGTGGCCGCAGGCTAGGCCCGCGCCCTCCTCCGGTTCGCCCTCCGCAGCCCCCGTGTCCGCCATTTCACCGGCTTGCGCGTACCAGGTCCGCGACACCGCGCCGGGGAGGCGGGGGCGCCGCACGCCCCCGCAGGCCCCCGCACGGCTCAGAGGGTCTTGACCGTGCCGCCGTCGATGACGTGGTCGGCGCCGACGATGTTCGCCGCGGCGTCGGAGAGCAGGAAGGTGATCAGGGCGGCGACCTCGTCGGGCTCGGTGATCCGGCCAGAGGTGATGCCGAACACCTCCGGTATCTGCCGCAGGAACGCGCCGTGCTCCGCGCCCGCCCCGGCCGCGACCTTGCCGCCGAAGCCCTCGGGGTCCTCCCAGATGGCGGTGCGCACCACGCCGGGCGAGACGGTGTTGACGCGTACGCCGCGCGGCCCGAACTCCTCGGCGAGGGACTTGCCGAGCGCGGCGAGGGCGGCCTTGGCGGCGCTGTAGGGGGCCGGACCTGCCGCGGGCAGACGGGAGTTGATCGAGGAGACGTTGACGACGGAGCCGCGCCGCTCGATCAGCCCGGGCAGCGCGGCGCGGGTGACGCGGACGGCGCTGAGCAGGTTCAGCGCGAGGACGGCCTCCCACTGCGCGTCGGTGGCGTCGAGGAACCCGACGGGCTCGACGTCGTCCCCGCCGCCGACGTTGTTGACCAGGAGGTCGATGCCGCCCAGCTCCGCGTGGGCGGTGTCGATGAGGGCGGCGACGCCTTCGGGGGTGGCGAGGTCGGCGGCGACGGCGGCCGCGGCGACCTCCTTGAGCTCGGGGGTGACGGTGCGCGCGGCGCCGACGACGCGGACGCCCTCGGCGGTCAGGGCCCGGACGGTGGCGAGGCCGATGCCGCGGCTGGCGCCGGTGACGACGGCGGTCTTGCCGGTGAGGTGCAGCTGCATGGTGCGGTGCTCCGACTTCTTGACGTAATTATTGACCTAGAGGTACAGAAAATGGGTACGGGTGCCCCAACCGCCGTACAGGAAAAGGGTGTCGAGGAGGCTTCCGCCTTCCGCCTTCCGCCTTCCGCCTTCCGCCTTCCGCTACAAAGCGTCGAGCAGTGCGTCGACCGCTCGCGTCAGCCGGTCGGGACCCTGCTCGACCCGGGCCACGAGCCGCAGCCCGACGAGGGTGCTGAGGATCAGGCTGGCCTGGGCGCGGGGGTCGCGCCCAGGGGTCAACTCCCCGGCGCGCTGCCCCTCTTCGACGGCGGCGCGGAACGCCTCCTCGGTGCGGTCGAACATGCGCCGCACCAGGTCGGTCGCCTCCTCGTCCGAACTCCCCATCTCGGCCGCCGTGTTGACGGCCAGGCAGCCCCTGCGGTCCACGTCGGCGAGGTCCATCTCGACGAGGAGCAGCAGGGCCTTGCGGAGCCGGGCCCGGACGGGGCCCGGCTCTTCGAGGAGTTCGATGAGGGCGAGCGCCTGACTGTCGCGGTAGCGGCGCAGGGCCAGGTGGAAGAGGGCGTTCTTGCTCCCGAAGGCGTTGTAGAGGCTGCCCTTGCCGATACCCAGCGCGTCGACGAGGTCCTGGGGCGTCGTGGCCGCGTACCCCTTCCGCCAGAACACCTCCATGGCCTGCTCGACGGCTGCGTCCGGATCGAACTGCTTCGGCCTTCCCATGACCGGAACAGTAGCACTATTGTTGACCTGTAGGTCAAGAACTCTTCTCCGTACCTCTCATGCACTCTCGCGCTCCACCGGGACCCAGAGCTCCGCGTCCGCCTCCGTGCCGTCGTCCGACAGGCTGGTCCGCAGGATCTCGGGGCCGGACCTGCTGCGGTACGGGTTGGAGGGGAACCACTGCGTGAACACGTCCCGCCACAGGTACTGGAGCGTCTTGGGAAACTCCCCCGAGCTCTCGAAGACCGCCCAGGTCCCGGCGGGGACGACGAGCTCGTCCAGATCCTCCGGGGCGGGACGCCCGCTCAACACCGCGTGGTAGTAGTCGAGTTCGGTGCCCTCCTGCCGGGAGGCCGCGAGGTCGTCGCTCACGGAGACGATGCCGCGCGGCTCCTGGTCGCCGAGCGCCTCGATGCGGCGCAGCGTGTCCTTGTCGACGCTCCGGATGAACGACGCGATCTGCGGGTTCACCCCCTCGTGGACGAGCGGGACCCGCGCCTTCTTGCCGACCACCCGGAACTCCGGCTTCTCCACGATCCGATAGCGCATGCTGTCGCTCCCTTCGACGATGAGGCGGAAGGACATCCGGGGCTGGGAGCGCAGCGCCGCGCCGGTCCGGCGGGCCTCCTGCGGCCCGACGCCGTGCAGGGCGCGGAACGCGCGCGCGAACGCCTCGCCGGAGCCGTAGCCGTGCGCGATCGCGATGTCGAGCAGACCCCGCTGCCCCGCGAGCACCTCGGCGCCCGCGACGGTCAGCCGCCTGCGCCGGACGTACTCGGACAGCGGGATGCCCGCGAGCGCGGAGAACATCCGCCGGAAGTGGTACTCCGACGTCACTGCGATCCGGGCGAGTTCGGCCCCGTCGATCGGCTCGTCGAGGTGGTCCTCGATGTACTCCATGGCCTGGTTGAGGCGGTCCAGCACTCCAGGCCCTCCTTCCTGATTACGTCCACCACGCTAGGAAGGATCATCTTCGCGGACCCGACATGCTGTGCCCGGTGCGGTCGGGTGCCGCCGGGTCCGCTGCATGTGTCGCTCAGTTCGCGGCCGGCTTGAATTTCTTCGCTCGCGCCTTGAACGTATTCTGGGCAAGGAGCAGGTGATCCGCTATCGAGTTGGCGGAAACCTTTGTCGGCCACGTGTTCATCATCGCGTACAGGAAGCTCTCGAACTCGGGCGGGAACTTCACCTTTTCCGCATCCAGCAACCCGGGCTTCTGACCGGGGGGAAGCGCCGCATTCTCTTCCCTCTTGGCCAGCCACATGCTCTTCATGGACTCGGGTATGGCCGCTTCCAGCCGCTCGGCCGCACCTTGGACCCTCTTGAGCGGGCTGGCCAGCTTGCCCTTGCCGTCGAGCTTTTCGATCTGCTTGTCCAGTGCGCCGGCAGAGATGTCGAGGCGGGTCATGACCAGCTTCTTCATCTCGAAGTCACCCTGCGTCAGGTCCCTGATCTTCTGACGCAGGGCATCAGGGAATTCCTTCTCATACCGACCGCCCTTCCCCGTACGGGCTTCGACCTCTGCCCAGAAATCTTCTCCTGCCGCGCTGCGCAATTCGGGTACCGTCTCCTCCTCGAACGCCAGCCTCCTCGCCTCGGCCCTCGCCTTCAGCTCCGCATCCCGTTCGGCCTTCAGCTCCTTCGCGCTCGGCCCCTGAGCGCCCATCGGGTTGCCGATGCGGAGCGCGGAGGTCTGCGACACCAGTCCCGACTCGTCGATGTCCTCGGCCTCGCTGTTGGAGGGGGTGTCGTCCTTCACCAGGATCTCGGTGCCGGACGGGATCACGCGGACGGTCTCGCCCTTCTTGTTCTTCTGCTCCGGCACCGTGTACCGCTGCTCCGTACCACCCCCGGCTCCCCGCTCGGGTTCCTCGAGGCCGTGGCCGGCCGGTGCGGGGGTCGCATGCCGCGGCGCCGACGCGTACATCAGGCGCTCCGGGTCACCCATGTGCTCGCGCAAGTGCTCGCCGACGTCCGCAGTCCCCGACTCGTCATACCCGGAGAGGTTCCGGATGCCGCTGTCCTCTGCTTCCTTGTAGAGCTGGTTCCCGCGGCGGTTGTAGACCAGATGGAGACCGACCTTCTCCTCGAAATAGCGCAGCATGGCGAGACAGGCGTCGCACGGCCTTTTCGTACCGCGGATGTGGATGGGGTCATGGGGCGTATCCGCGTCGAATTCCGCGTTCTGCAGGAACTGCAGCAGCTTCTGCTCCGCATGCAACTTCTCCGCCCCATCACCGTTGTGCACCAGGTAGGCGTAGCCCGAGAATTTCCCCGGTGCGAGCAGATCGGCCAGATATTTCCGGTACGACGGGTTCTTCGCTTTCTCATTGGAAACGTCGACGAGGCGAATGTGTGAGGTCGCGCGCAGCGCCTTCAACGTGGCGTTGTCCCGCTTGAACCCGCCGCTCTCCGCCTCGTCCACGTCCATGGCATCCGGGTCCACCGCCTCCAGGGCCCGCACCTGTGCCATGAATCCCTCACGGACCTTCAGCAGGGCCTGCCGGTTCCGCCGGGTCCCCTCCTCCTTCAGCACCTGCCTGCTGCTCTTCGGCGCGCCGTCCTCCGCGTCCTTCTCGGTGCGGCGGCGCTTCGAGTCCTTGTCGGCACTCGCCCCCGCGGCCCGTTTGCCCTTGCCCTTGCTCGCGTCGGCCAGGGCGGGCACATCCTCGGCCTCGGAGTCCGACTCGCTGTCGTCCGATACGCCTTCCTGGTCGCCGAAGTCCGTCGTCAGCAGCTCCTGAAGGGCGTCGCCGCCCACCACGTCCCCCTCGTCGCCGCCGCCACTCAGTTCCCGCAGCATCTCGAAGAACCGCCGCATGGACTGGTTGTAGTTGCTGGCGAAGACCAGGTGCCCGTTGGCCGTCGCTGCCTGGATCTCCTGCTCCACGACCGCCTGAGCGGACTTCCTCGCCCCGGCATCACCCGACGCGCCCGCCTTCTCCTTGCCCTTGCCCCCGGCCGACGCCGCCCCCTCCCTTTCCCTTCCCTCCGCGTCGTGCACGGCGGCGAGCGCCTGGCGGACGATGTGCCGCAGGCTCTGCGCCTCGCGCTCTTTCGAGTAGTCGCGGGTGTAGCGGATCGCTATCTGCTTGACGAGCCGGCCCCACTGCTTCTTGTTCTGCTTGCACGTGCAGAGCTCGGCGAGCCGGTCGAGTTCGGCCAGGATCTCCGTGCGGCTGGGGGCCTTGCCGCTCGCCGCCGCCGGGGGCTGCGCGGCCTTGGAGCTGCTGCCCCTGCTCGTGGAGCCTTTGTCCCTGGAGGACTTGCTCTCCTTGGAGGACTTGCTGTCTCTGGAGGACTTGCCCGAGGACTTGCTGTCCTTCGAGGACTTGCTCGAGGACTTGCTGCTCTTGGAGGACTTCTCGTCCTTCGCCCGGGCCACGACCAGGCCACCCGTGGGGACCACGGAGCGCTGCGCGGGCATGCCCAGGCCCCCGCTGTCCAGGCCCCCGCTGTCCATGGCTCCGCCGGGCCGGGCCGGCGGGCGCGGGCCCCTCGACGGCGGGCTGCTCGCCCCCGCGGCGAACGCCGCACCGTTGGCCACTGCCTTGCGCTCGGAGCCCTGCCCCGGGTCGGTGACGGTGACGCCCGAGCTGTTGGTGTTCCCCGTCTCCTTCAGCCCGGAGAGGTTGTCGCTCACGTGACTCAGCTCGTGGCCGACGATGTCCTTCTTCTGGGCCGCCTGCGGTGGCAGGAAGATGTGGTGGCCGATCGTCATCGCCTCGGCCCCCATCGCCGCGGTGGCCCGCTGAGCGACGGTGTCGCTGTGGACGCGGGCCGGTGACAGGTCGGTCTGGTAGAACGCCTCCGCCTCCTTGCGGACCGGGTCGGCGATCGGCTGGCTCGGAGAGTTGATGGCGTCGTTGAGCAGCGCCACCTGGTCGACCGGCTCGCTCTCCGCGGCCGCTCCCACGTCGCCCTTCGCCCCGCCCGTGTGACCGTGCCCGCAGCCGGCGCCGTGGACGTGCCGCTCCTCCTTGAGCAGGCGCGCGACCACGTGATTGCCCACCAGACCCTGGAGCGCGGTGGCCCGCCCTGCGCTCATCGGCCCCTGGTCCACGCCCCCGGACACGGAAGCCGCCCGCCGCGCACCGCTTCCCGGCGTCCCCTCCTGCTTCTCGCTACGTTTCTCGTGCGCGTGCATGGCATTACCTCTTCGGTCCGGTGGCAGCGGGACGGCGTTTCCGGCGTACGCCCCCGTCGCTGTTGTAGCTGTCCACTCCCGGGGGCGAACAGGGCCGCCGGGGCAGTCTTGGGGGCAGACCGTCAGGAGGTCCGCACGTCCCAGCGCCGGACGACGCCCCCTTCGTACGGGCTGTGCATGGTGAGGAAGCGGACCTCCAGGTCGGACTCCAGGTAGTCCATGCGCCGCTCCCAGAACGCCCTCATGTGCGGCAGGGCCAGGTGGGCGTCGAGATCCGCCTGGGAACGCCACGCCTCGTAGAAGACGAAGACTCCGGGTTCGTTCCGGTCTTCGTGGAAGTGGTACTCCAGGCAACCGGCCTCCTGGCGGGTCGGCTCGACGAACGAGAGCAGCAACTCCTTGAGTTCCGCGGCCCGTTCGGGCTTGGGGCGGGCGGTGCCGACGAGCGTGAAGGGCTGGGCCATGGACTTCCTCCGGTGGGTACGCCAGCAGGTGCGTACGGCTGTTGAGGCGCACCTATTGAGGTATGACAGTGTTCGAACCTCCCGCACGCTAGCCAGCCTCCGAGGTACGATGCAAGTCGTACCTAGCAGTCCACCACCCTGAAGCCGCCACGAGGGAGCCACCGAATGCCCGACGACGAAGGCCACCCGGCCGTCGAGGAGATCGAGCTCGGCCCGGTGCTCGCCGCACTCGCCGACCCGCTGCGCCGCCGCGTGGTGCGCGAGCTGGCCCTCGCACCCGACGACACGGCGCGGACCTGCAGTTCGTTCGCGCTGCCGGTGTCCAAGGCGACCATCACCCACCACTTCCGCGCCCTGCGCGAGTCCGGGCTGATCCGGCAGGTCGACCGGGGCAACAGCCGGATGGCCAGCCTCCGCCGGACCGACATCGAGCAGCTCTTTCCCGGTCTGCTGGGCATCGTGGCGGACGAGGACCCTCCTCATGCCTGATACGGCATGAGGAGATAGCGAATTTGGTCGTGGAAGGCATCTTCGGCCCGCACTAGCCTCGACGGCATCCACCGGGTCTCGACATGCGGGAGAAGAGCGATGAGCGAGCAATCAAGCGCTGCGCAGGGCGTTTTCGTCAGTTACGTGGAGGCCCTCCTCGATGCGCTGGGCGAGGAGCCGGCGCGGGACATCATCACCACGGCCGAGGGGCAGGTGATCGGCGCGGGAGAGTTCCGGGACCGGGTGTACCGGCTGGGCGGGGAGCTGGCCGAGCGCGGGGTGGCGCGTGGGACCACCGTCACGCTGCTCACCGGCAACACCCCCGAGGCCCTCGTCGCCCGCTATGCCGCCAACCTCGCCGGTGGCCGCATCGTCAGCCTCTACGAGGGGATGAGCCCGGCGACCATGGCCCGCATCATGGAGAGCGTGGACTGCGCCCTCCTGCTGGCCGACGGCCAACGGCAGGACACCGCACAGGAGTTGCTGCAGATCGACGGTGTTCCGCCGCTGCTCGGCCTCGGGGCGGGCGACGTCGCCGAGGACGTGCTGGCCGTGGCCGACCGGCGGCCGGCGCGGCCGCTGGGCGGGCTCGTCGGGCCGGACGACGACTGGCGCATCGGGCACACCGGCGGCACCACCGGCATCCCCAAGGGCATTCAGATGACCCACGGCTCGCACCGGACCGGCCTGGACGACCGGATGGCGGGGGCGGGCGATCCGCCCCGCTTCCTCGCCTGCACCTCCCTCTCCCATCTCGCCGGATTCCTCATCGACCGGACGCTCCACCAGGGCGGCTCCGTCGTCCTGCAGCACGGCTTCGAGCCGGGCGCGGTCCTGGCCGCCATCGCGCGCGAACGCATCACCCACACCTGGCTGTTGCCGCCGCTGATCTACCAGCTCCTCGACCACCACGACCTGACCGGCACCGACCTGTCGAGCCTCAGCCGGATCACCTACGGCGGCACCGCCGCCTCACCGGCCAGGCTGCGCCAGGCGACCAAGGCCATCGGGCCCGTGCTCTACGGCATCTACGGCCAGGCCGAGACCCAGCACATCACCGAAGTCTCCCCCGAGGAGCAGGAGTTGACCGGGCGCGGCGGGCGGCTGACCGTCGGGCGCGCGATACCCGGCGTGGAGATCGCCGTCCGGGACGCCGACGGCGCCGCCCTGCCGCCCGGGGAGCCGGGCGAGGTCCTGGTGCGCTCGCCGCACGCGATGAGCGGCTACTGGAAGCAGCCCGAGCTCACCGCCCAGGTGCTGCGCGACGGCTGGGTGCACACCGGCGACGTGGGGCACCTCGACGAGGACGGCTATCTGTACCTCGTGGACCGGATCAAGGAGATGATCGTGGTCGTCGGGGGCCATGTCTATCCGGCGGAGCTGGAGGACCTGCTCCTGAGCCACCCCGCCGTCGCCCAGTGCGCGGTCTTCGGCACCACGGACGCGGAGTCGGTGGAGCATGTCCACGCGGCCGTCGTGCCCGCCGCCGGACAGAGCCCCTCACTGGAGGAGGTCCGGGACTTCGTCGCCGGCCGCAAGGGACGCCTCTACCGGCCCGACGCCCTGCACCTGGTCCCCGCCATTCCGCTGACGGCGGCGGGCAAGCCGGACAAGAAGCGGCTGGCGTCCCAGCTGTCCGCCGGCTGACGCGGTCGCCGCGTGCTGCGGCGCGGTACCACGGCGGTTGTACGCCCGCGCCACGTAGACCCCACGCGGTATGCCGGGCTCCACCCGCTGCGGGATTCGCCGGGGGCGATCACGCCCGTACGTTCGGGACCTTCTCACGCTGCTTCCGCCTGCGAGAACCGAGAGGGAACCGAACCATGCGAAGAGGAACGACACGAAGAACGCGCGCGGCCCGAACCGACGTGCTCCGCAGGGCACTTGGGATTATCGCCGTGGCCGCCGCGGCCGTCCTCGGCCTCCAGCCCGCCACCCCGGCCGGCGCGGCCCCCGCCGCCGCCTCCGCCCTGCCCCCGCTGCCCCGGCCGAACTCCAACGGCCTCACCTACCAGGGCTGGGTCCCCGCCCCCGGCTCCGGCAGCGGGCGTGCCGGGGACCTGACCGTGACCACCTCCGCGGTGTTCACGCCGCGCGGGGCGAGCGGCGACGTCACGAAGCCGGTCAAGGTGCGCATCCTGTTGCCCGCCGGATACCAGACCGACCCCGCCGAGCCGTACGACGTCCTGTATCTCCTGCACGGCGGGCGCGGGGACTTCGAGCAGTGGTCGAAGACGGACGCGGGCAACGTGGAGGCGGCCCTCGCGGGCTCCGCGTTCAAGGGCATCGTCGTGATGCCCGAGGGCGGCAAGGCGGGCTGGTACAGCGACTGGGCCGGGAAGACCGACGGCGGCTTCGCGCCCCTGTGGGAGACCTTCCACATCAAGCAGCTCGTGCCGTACATCGACGCCAACTTCAATACGAAGAAGACGCGTTCGGGGCGGGCCGTCGCGGGGGCCTCGATGGGCGGGTACGGCGCGCTGCGCTACGCGGGCCGCCATCCCGACCTCTTCTCGGCCGTCGGCACGTTCTCCGGCGGCACGGACATCCACCAGTCCAACGCCCAGAAGATCATCGACGACTCCATGTGGGTCTATGGAGCGGCGTTCTACTGGACCGGGGTGCTCGACGGCGCCTACCGGGTCACCGCGTCGACGCAGGGCCGCATGGAAACGGTCTTCGGCCCCTCGTCGACCTGGCCGTCCCTCAACCCGGTCAACCTCGCACTCGACGACAAGTACGCCCCGTACACAGGGAAGTTCGCGATGTACGCGGGCACCGGGGAGACCGACGTCCAGGGCTGGAACCAGAGCCTGCACGCCGACCTGAACAGCCGCAAGGTGACCCACGAGTTCTGCACGGGCACGGGCACCCACGACTGGAAGTACTGGGTCCAGGACCTCAAGGACTTCGCCGCGTACGTCTACGGCGGGGAGAAGGGCACCTGCCCCCATGGGTGGGGTGCGCCGGTGAAGTAGGAAGCGGAGGGGCACAGAGGGAGGGGGCCCGGGGACCGGCCCCCTCCGCGGCGGCCGGGGAACGGCCGCCGCAACGGCGCGCTCTCAGCCGGTGCGCGTCAGACGCGCTCCAGCACCACCACCGGGATCTCCCGGTCCGTCTTCTTCCGGTACTCGTCGTAGTCCGGCCACACGGCGGCCATCTTCGGCCACAGTTCGGCCCGCTCGGCGGCGTCGGCGGTGCGGGCCCGGGCCTGGAACCTGTCGGCCTTGACCTGGACGCGGACTTCGGGGTCGGCCTGGAGGTTCAGGTACCAGCCGGGGTGCTCCGGGGCGCCGCCCTTGGACGCCACGATCACGTACGCGCCCTCGTGCTCCTGGTAGATCAGCGGGAACTTGCGGTCCTCGCCGGTCTTGCGGCCCTTGGTGGTCAGGATGAGGATGGGCGCGCCCTTCTCCCAGTCGTGCCCGACCTCCCCGTCGGTCTCCTCGTAACGGCGCACGTGCTCGTCACCGAACAGCATGGGTCCTCTTCTCGTCTTTCGTCGCGGGGGTCTCGCACGCTGCACAACACAGGCCGTGCGCTGGTTAATCCAACCGGAATCCCTCCCACCGTCGAAGCACCGCCAACCCATCGGAGAGACCCTTGAGCAACTCCTGCCCCCGCCCCACCCGCAGGTCCGTCCTCAAGTCCGCGGGCGGGCTTTCCGCCGCCCTGGCGCTCGGCGCCGGGAGCGTCGTGGCCTCCGCCTCGTCGGCCCGTGCGGCCGACGACGGATTCGGGCTGCACATCGTGGAGCGCAACGAGAGCGACCCCCGCATGTGGTTCTACCGCGTGCAGACCGCCGAGGTCGGCTGGAATCCAGGGGTCGGCGTGAACGTGCTGCTGCCCGACGACTACCACTCCAGCGGACGCACGTACCCCGTCCTCTACCTCTTCCACGGAGGCGGCACCGACCAGGACTTCATCACCTTCGACCGCGCGGGCATCCGCGACTGGACCGCGGGCAAGCCGCTGATCGTGGTCATGCCCGACGGCGGTCACGCGGGCTGGTACTCCAACCCGGTCGCCTCCAACGTGGGCCCCCGCAACTGGGAGACGTTCCACATCAACCAGCTGCTCCCGTGGATCGACGCCAACTTCCGTACGTACGCGGAGTACGACGGCCGCGCGGTATCCGGGTTCTCCATGGGCGGGTTCGGTGCGCTGAAGTACGCGGCGAAGTACTACGGGCACTTCGCGTCGGTGAGCGCCCATTCCGGTCCGGCGAGCCTGCGGCGTGACGGGGGCCTGGTCGTGCACTGGGCGAACGTGTCCTCGGGGGCGCTGGACCTGGCGGGCGGCACGGTCTACGGGGCGCCGCTGTGGGACGAGGCCCGGGTCAGCGCCGACAACCCCGTGCAGCGCGTGGAGAGCTACCGGAACAAGCGGGTCTTCCTCGTGGCCGGGACCAGCCCCGACCCCGTCAACTGGTTCGACACCGCCAACGAGACGCAAGTCCTCGCCGGGCAACGGGAGTTCCGTGCGCTGCTCGACGGCGCCGGAATCCCGTACGAGGCGCATGAGGAGCCCGGCGGCCACATCATCCGCGAGAGAATGTTCCGGGCCGACCTGGAGGGCATCGTGGAGCGGCTCCGCAAGGCGGGGTAGCACGTGCGCCGCACGGGGGGGGCGCAAGCCGACCAGATCAGGCTGCCGCCGTGGCACGCAGTTCCGCCGCGCCGAACGACACACTGAAGCGCTCGCACCAGATCGAGACGCTCGTCAGGTCGTCGAGGTCGGCCGAGGCGGGCAGGGCGTAGTTCTGGTCGCCCTTGTTCCCCTTGAGGGCGCCGAGGTCGACGTACGCGCCGTCGTCGAAGACGCGCCACCCGGCCGTGCCCTGCTGCACGGGGGCATCGGTGATCCAGACGCGCAGCGCGGGCCCGTTGCTGGTGTCCAGCCCCTCCAGGCGCAACGTCCGCGATCCGTCCGCCAGTCGGAGGATCCGGACCGTGCCCCGGGTGCCGTGCTCGTGGCTGATGAACCGGCCCTCGGCGAGCGTGCGCGGGGCGGCGGCCGCGCCGTCACCCCGCGGGGCCGCGGCACCGTCACCCCGCGGGGCCGCGGCCGCCGGCAGCTCCTCCCGTACGGTCCGGTCGGTCCACAGCTTCCACGGCTGGAACCAGTAGAGGCCCGCCCCGGCCACCACCAGGCCGAGCAGCAGGGTGCCGATGATCACCGGCTTGCTGAGGAATCGTCGTCCGCGCATGTCTGCCTCCGAGGTGGTTGAGGTCGCGTGCTCGTTTCTCAGCCGTCACGCGTCACCGGTTCAACGGCGGTGCGGCGACGTGGCCTCCCGGATGCAGATGACGAAACCCTTACGGCGCGCCCCGGACCAGGCAATCCCTCACCGGCGACGGGCCCCGTGCGGCCCACCTCACCGCCCCTGGCATCCTGGCGCCGTGCCCCTCACCCGACCCGCTCCGATCACCGCCGAGGCCCCCGCGCCCATCCACACCCCGCTCCTCACCCAGGAGTGGCTCGACCTCTGCTTCGTGCACTGGGCCGTCGACCCGGACGTCGTGGCGCCGCTCCTGCCCGCCGGGACCGTGCCGGACACGCACGAGGGCGTCACCTACGTGGGACTCGTGGCCTTCCGGATGCACCGCGTGGGCTGGTTCCGGCTGCCCGGCGTGCCGTACCTGGGGTCGTTCCCGGAGACCAACGTGCGCCTGTACTCGGTGGACGCACACGGTCGGCGCGGGGTCGTGTTCCTGTCCATGGACGCCGCGCGGCTGATTCCGGTGGCGATGGGCCGCGCCGGATTCCGGCTGCCGTACCTGTGGTCACGGATGTCCGTCCGCTCCGAGAGCGAGACCGTCACCTACACGAGCACACGGCGCCGGCCCGGCCCGCGCGGCGCGTCCTGCCGCATCGTCGTACGTCCCGGTGAACGCATCGACGAGCCCACCGACCTCGAGCACTTCCTGACCGCCCGCTGGGGCATGCACAACGCGTTCTTCGGCGGCGCGGCATACCTGTCCAACCACCACCCCCGCTGGCCGCTGCACCGCGCCGAACTCACGCTGTGCGAGGAGAACTTGATCGAGGCCGCCGGCCTGCCCGCCCCCACCACCCCTCCGGCGAGCGTCCTGTACTCCCCGGGCGTCCCGGTCCGCCTCGGCCGCACAACGCTTCCGGCGGGGATCCCCACGCCCTGAGGTGAACGTCCGGGACGGCTGCGGACGGGGGGACCAGTGGTCTACATGGGGGCGGCCATCGCGGCCGTGGTCGCCATCCTGGTCGCCTCGATCATGGTGCTCGTGCGCCGGGAGCGGCGACGGATGCCTCTCCGTCCCGAGACGCATCGGATCGAGACGACGGCCACCAGGGGACTGCGCGACGCCCGCCGGCAGGCTCACGCCTACCAGCACTTCTCCGACGCCCAGGGCCTCAGCGCGCTCCGGGACCGGGACGCCCGGCCCTAGCCACGTCGCACTCCGCTCTGCGTCAGCCGCCGCGTGATCCGGTCGAACAGGTCCGTCAGCGGCTCGCTGACGTCCCGGCCGAACTCCGTGAGCCCGTACGTGACTTGGGGCGGCGTCGTCGGCTCCACCTTGCGCCAGACCAGGCCGTCCCGGACCAGGGCGCGCAGGGTCTGGGCGAGCATCTTCTCGCTGACGCCCTGGATGCTGTCGCGCAGCTCGTAGAAGCGAAGGTCGTTGCTCCGCAAGGAGATCAGGACCCAGATGCCCCACCTGCTGGTCACATGGTCGACCATGTCGCGCGCGGGGCAGTCGGTGTGAAACACCTCATACCGACGGGCCGTCTCGGGCTGTGTCAGCTGCGCGCCTTCCCTCATGTCCGGAGCTTACCTCTGGGTATGTTCTTACGGAAAGTAAGCCCCCGCTTCTAGCGTCAAGCTCCGCACTGCACAACGGACTTGGAGCTGAACATGATTGTGGTGACCGGAGCCACCGGGAACGTGGGACGGCCTCTGACGCGGGCCCTGACCGAGGCGGGCGAGCAGGTGACCGCGGTGTCGCGGAGCGCGGTGGCGGTGCCGGAGGGAGTCCGGCATGTGGTGGCCGATCTGGCCGAACCGGCGGGACTCGCCCCCGTGTTGGACGGGGCCAAGGCGCTGTTCCTTCTGCTGTCCGGGGACCTGCACTCCCCCGAAGCCAGGCCGGCCGACCTCATCGACCTGGCCGTGACCCATGGGGTCCGGCGGGTCGTGCTGCTGTCCTCGCAGGGCGTGGCGACCAGGCCGCTCGGCCCTACGCGGGTCGCGATGCGCGCGCTGGAGGACGCGTTGCGGGAGTCCGGCCTGGACTGGGCCGTCCTGCGGCCGGGGGGTTTCGCCTCCAATGCCTTCGCCTGGGCCGAGTCCGTCCGCACGCAAGGGGTGGTTGCCGCGCCCTTCGGCGATGTGGGGGTACCGGTCGTCGATCCCGAGGACATCGCTGCGGTCGCGGCGGCCTGCCTCGTCGATGACCGGCACACCGGCGGGGTGTACGAGCTGACCGGGCCGGAGGTCGTCACGCCGCGTCAGCAAGCGGCGGCGATCGCCGCCCAACTCGCCTCGCCCGTACGGTTCCACGAGCTCACCCGCGACGAGGCCAGGGCCGCGATGACCCGTTTCGTACCGGCGGAGCTCGCCGACGACACCCTGGACATCATCTCCGCCCCGAACCCGGCCGAGCTGCGGATCAGCCCGGACGTGGAACGCGTCCTCGGCCGCGCCCCGCACACCTTCAGCGACTGGGTCGCCCGCAACATCGCCGCTTTCCGCTGAGGCACGACTCGGCCGGCCGTCACCGCACCGGCCCCGGACCCGGCCCATCCCGCAGCAGTGTCTTGGTCGCCATGTCCACGAAATCGAGTACCGGGGCCTCCCGGAGGTCCTCGGCCAGGGCCAGGCACGTCCTGATCGGCTCGGCGTCCGTGACGGGGATGTGGACGAGGTCGGGGCGGGTGTAGGAGCGGGCGACGCTCCGGGGGGCGACGGCGATTCCGTGGCCGGAGGCGATGAGCTCGAACTTCTCCTCCACCGACGACGTGCGGCGCTGGTGCATGTCGAGGATCTGCTCGCCCTCCAGGTCCGCCATGCGCAGGGTGCGGCGGCGGGCCAGGGGGTGGGTCCTGGGGAGGCAGGCGGCGCGGGGCTCGTCGCCCAGCGGAATGATGCGCAGGCCCGTCTCGTCGAACGGGCGCCTCAGGTAGCCGACTTGGGCGCGGCCGTCGCGCAGCGGGGCCTCCCGTTCCCGCCAGTGGGAGGGGACCAGGTCGATCTCCGTGTCCGGGTACTTCTCCTTGAACGCCAGGATCGCCTCGGAGACGGGGAGTCCGGGCGAGAAGGCGACGGCGATCCGCCGGATGCCGCGGTCGACGTCGTGGACGCGCCGGATCGCCGTGTCGACGGCCGTGAGGAGCGTGCGCGCCTCCTCGCGGAGTCGGCGGCCCGCCGGGGTCAGCTCCACACTGCGCGTGGTCCGCTCGAAGAGCGTGCAGCCCAACTCCTGCTCGAACGCACGGATTTGGCGGCTCAGCACGGGCTGCGCGATGTAGAGCTGCTCGGCCGCCCGGCCGAAGTGCCGGTGATCCGCCACCGCGGCGAAGTAGCGGAGCTTGCGCAGATCCAGATCCATACCCGGAGCGTATCAATCGGCGAAGAAGGGTATTGGACGCCGAAATCGGCCGGGGCCAAGACTGGTCGCATGATGGTGATCACGACTCCTACGGGAGACATCGGCAGCCAGGTGCTGCGCATCCTGCTCGACCGGGCCCCCGTCCACGGCGAGAAGCTCCGCGTCATCGTGCGCGACCCCGCACGGCTCCCCGACTCGGTCCGCGAGCACGGCCTCGTCGACGTCGTGACCGGTTCGCACAACGACCCCGAGGTCCTCGACCGGGCCTTCGCCGGTGCGGACGCGGTCTTCTGGGTCGTCCCGCCGAACCCGCACGCCCCCACCCTGGAGGCCGCCTTCGCCGGGTTCACCCGGCCCGCCGCCGAGGCGTTCACGGCCCATGGCGTCCGGCACGTCGTCGGCGTCTCGGCGCTCGGCCGCGGCACCGCCGTCGCCGGCCGCGCCGGGTTCGTCACGGCGTCCCTCGCCATGGACGAGCTGATCGCGGGCACCGGCGTCGCCTACCGGGCCCTCGACAACCCGTCGTTCATGGACAACCTGCTGCGCCAGGTGGACTCGATCCGCGACGACGGCGTGTTCACGGACACCCTCCCCGGCGACCGCAAGGTCCCGTCGGCCGCCACCCGCGACATCGCCGCGGCCGCCGTCGAGCTGCTGCTCGACCGGTCGTGGACGGGTACGGGAAGCGTGCCCGTCCTCGGCCCCGAGGACATCTCGCCGGACGACATGGCGCGCATCATGTCCGAGGTCCTCGGCCGGCCGGTCCGCCACGAACGCGAGTCCCTCGACGCCCTCGGGGCCCGCCTCACCTCGTACGGGCTGGGGTCCGCGTACGTCCAGGGCATGGTCGACATGATGCGGGCCAAGAACGAGGGCCTGGACGAGGCCCTCGACCGCACGGCGCAGGGCTCAAGCCCGACGTCCTTCCGGGAGTGGTGCGAGCAGGTGCTCAAGCCGGCGGTGGCGGGCGGCCGCTGAGGCGACGGGGAGAGGCAGTCGCCGAGGGGGCCCGCTCGGACGGCTGTCCCGCTCGGACGACTGTCCCACTCAGGCGGCTGTCCCGCTCAGGCGGCAGCCGCGCCGGCTCGCCACTCCGGAGCCAGGACCGCCCAGACCTCCTTGTCGTGGCGGACGCCCTCGAAGGGCCAGGACTGCCGCCGTACACCTTCAAGGGTCATGCCGAGACGCCGGGCGACCGCCGAGCTCCGGTCGTTGTCGGCGCGGCAGTGCCACTCGGCACGGAAGAGGCCCCGGGTCGTGAACGCCCAGTCCAGCAGGGCGCCGCACGCCTGGGTGACCAGGCCGTGGCCCTCGCCCGCGGGCTCCGTCCAGCAGCCGATCTCGCAGGAGCCCGCGGCGGTGCTGAAGTCCGTGAACATCACGCCGCCGACCAGCGTGCCGCCGAGCCGGATGCCGTAGAGGCGGGCGCCGTCCGCGGCCTGCCGCTCGGCGTAGCGGGCGAGGGTGCCGCGGGCGCCGTCGAGGTCATCGGTGACGAACGCGGGACCGACCCAGGGCCGGATGTGGTCGCGCGCCCGGTCCAGGTGGGCGGCGAACTCGTCGGCGTGCCAGATCTCCAGCGGTTCGAGGCGGGCGTCGCCGCGCAGCGGGAGGGAGAACATGATGACCCCATTCGCATAACAAGCGTTACGAGTATGTACGGTAGCAGCATGCCACGCACCAAGGGGGACCACGAAGCCCGCCGCCGCGACGTCTCCGAAGCGGTCTGGCGGGTGCTGGCCGCGCACGGGTTCGGCGGTCTGACGCTGCGGGCGGTCGCCACCGAACTGGGCGCCACGACCGGCCTGCTCACGCACTACTTCCCGGCCAAGCGCGACCTGGTCGCCCACGCCCTCGACCTGCTGGAACAGCGCAGCGCGGCCCGCCCCCGGCGCACCGCCGACGAGGGTCTGCCGGCGGTGCGGGCCGCGCTGCTCGACATCCTGCCGCTGACCCCCGAGGCCATCGACGCCAACCGCATCTGGGTCTCCTCCTGGGACGTCGCCCTCGCCGACCCCGGCCTGAGCGCCGACCACGCCCGCCGCTACGCCGAGAGCCGCACCAGGCTCACCGGCCTGGTCGCGACGGCCCAGGACCGCGGCGAACTCCCCCCGGGCGACCCGGCCCGCGTCGCGGCGGCCGCCCAGTCCTTCGTCCTGGGACTGGTGGTGCAGGCGCTGTTCGCCCCGGGGGAGTTCACGCCCGGGCGCCAGGTGGAGCTGGTGGACGGCTATCTGGCGTCGCTGAGCTCCTGATGCGTTGCCGAGTCCCTGGCGGCGACGGGCCTTTGGTCCTGTTTATTCGGGCCTTATTCACCTCACCCGCACCCCGGCCATCTGCGAACTTTGCCGATACATGACCCATGAGCGGTCATGCGTTGACCAAAGGAGCACTCCATGGCCACCTCGGCGGCCCCCGTGCGCGAGCGCATGCGGACCTTGATCGATCTGGTCGGCGGCGCCGGCAACGTCGCCTCCGTGACGCACTGCCTGACCCGCCTCCGGTTCGTCCTGAACGACCCGGCGGTGCCGGACATCAAGGCGATCGAGCAGCTCGACGGGGTCAAGGGGTGCTTCGCCAGCGGCGGGCAGTTCCAGGTCGTGATCGGCAACGAAGTCGAGGAGTACCACCGGGAGTTGGTGGGGCTGCTCGGCGAGGGGGCGGCCGCCTCCAAGGACGACGTCAAGGCCGCCGCCCGCGCCCACATGAAGTGGTGGGAGCGCGGCATCTCCCACCTCGCCGAGATCTTCGTGCCGCTGCTGCCCGCGATCATCGCCGGCGGTCTGATCCTCGGCTTCCGCAATCTGATCGGCGACGTCGCGCTCTTCGGCGACAAGCCGCTCACCGACGGCTCCACCTTCTGGCAGGGCACCTACGACTTCCTGTGGCTGATCGGCGAGGCGATCTTCCACTTCCTGCCCGTCGCCGTCTGCTGGTCGACGGTGCGCAAGCTCGGCGGCACGCCCGTCCTCGGCATCGTGCTCGGCATCACGCTCGTCTCGCCGCAGCTCATGAACGCGTACGAACTCGGCGCGAAGAAGCCCGAGGCGTGGGACTTCGGCTTCTTCACCATGGAGAAGGTCGGCTACCAGGCTCAGGTCATCCCGGCGATCCTCGCGGGCCTCGCCCTCGCCCTGACCGAGCGCTGGCTGAAGAAGGCCGTGCCCACCGTCCTGCACCAGGTGATCGTGCCGCTCGGCGCGCTGCTCGTGACCGTCTTCCTCGCACACGCCGTGCTCGGGCCCGTCGGGCGCGAGGCGGGCGAACTGGTCGGGCACGCCGCGAAGGCCGCGATGACCGGGAGCTTCGCGCCCGTCGGGGCGATGGTCTTCGGGTTCCTCTACGCGCCCCTGGTAATCACCGGCCTGCACCACACCACCAACGCCGTCGACCTCCAGCTCATCCAGGACATGGGCGGCACCCCGATCTTCCCGCTGCTCGCCCTGTCGAACATCGCGCAGGCGTCGGCCGTCGTCGGCGTCATCATCGTGGCCAAGCGCGCCAAGGACCGCGAGATCGGGATTCCGGCCGCCATCTCCGCGTACCTCGGCGTCACCGAGCCCGCCCTGTACGGCGTGAACCTGAAGTTCCGCTGGCCCATGCTCGCCGCGATGGTCGGCTCCTCGCTCGCGGCCCTCGTCTGCGGGCTCGGCGGCGTCCTCGCCAACAGCATCGGCAACGGCGGTCCACTCGGGATCCTGTCCGTGCAGCCGCGCTACTGGGGCTGGTTCTCGCTCGCGATGGCCGTCGCGATCGCGGTGCCGATCCTGCTGACCGTGGCCCTCGCGCGCCGCGCCTCGGCCCGGGCGATGCTCGGCGAGGCAGAGACAGCGGCACCGTCACCGACACCAGCAGCGGCACCGGCACCCATTCCGGGCGACGGCGGGACGGCTTCCGCCCCCGACCCCTCCCCCTCCCCCGCGGTCAACGCCGCCGCCGCTGCCGCCGCCGGTGCCTCCACCGCGGCAACCGCCGCCAACTGACCGGCAATTGACCTCCAGGAAAAGGGACATGACGTACGAGAAGCACAGCCGCTCCGCCTCGCTGCCGGAGGTCGACCAGGAGTGGTGGCGGTCGGCGACGATCTACCAGATCTATCCCAAGTCCTTCCAGGACACGACCGGTTCGGGCACGGGCGACCTGCGCGGCGTCATCGAGCGCATCGACCATCTCGTCGACCTCGGCGTGGACGCGGTGTGGTTGACGCCCGTGTACGCCTCGCCGCAGGTCGACAACGGGTACGACATCGCCGACTACCGCGCCATCGACCCGGCGTACGGCACGATGGCCGACTTCGAGGCGCTCGTCGACGCCCTGCACGCGCACGGCATCCGGCTCGTGCTGGACATGGTCCTCAACCACACGTCCACCGCCCACGCCTGGTTCCAGTCCGCGCTCGCCGACCCGACCGGGCCCTACCGCGACTACTACATCTGGCGCGACCCGGCCCCGGACGGCGGCGTACCCAACAACTGGGCGTCCAAGTTCGGCGGCAGCGCCTGGGCCCTGGACGAGGCGAGCAACCAGTACTACCTGCACCTGTTCGCGGTCGAGCAGGCCGACCTCAACTGGGAGAATCCCCGGGTGCGTTCGGAGCTGTACGACGTGGTGCGGTTCTGGGCGGGCAAGGGCGTCGACGGGGTGCGGCTCGACGTGGTGAACCTGGTGTCGAAGGCGCCCGGACTGCCCGACGCCCCCGGCACCGACGGCCGGGAGTTCTATACCGACGGGCCGCGCGTGCACGAGTTCCTGCGCGAGCTGAGCGAGGAAGTGCTGCGGCCGCACGGCCTGATGAGCGTCGGCGAGATGTCGTCGACGACCCTGGACCACTGTGTCCAGTACGCCGCGAACGACGGCGCCGAGCTGTCCATGACCTTCAACTTCCACCACCTGAAGGTGGATTACGTCGCCGGGGAGAAGTGGACCGTCGCGCCGCGCGACCTCGTCGACCTGAAGCGCCTCATGGGCCGCTGGCAGGACGGCATGCACGGCAAGGCGTGGAACGCGCTGTTCTGGTGCAACCACGACCAGCCCCGCATCGTCTCGCGCTTCGGCGACGACGGCGCCCTGCACGGCCCCTCCGCGAAGGCCCTCGCCATCGCGCTGCACGGGCTGCAGGGCACGCCGTACGTGTACCAGGGCGAGGAGTTCGGCGCCCCGAACCCCGGCTACACGGCGATCCGCGAGTACCGGGACGTGGAGAGCCTCAACCTGTACGAGGCGTGGCGGGCCGACGGGGTGCCGGTGCGCGAGATCATGACGGTGCTCGCCGCCAAGTCCCGCGACAACAGCCGCGCCCCGATGCGCTGGGACGACTCGGTGGGCGGCGGATTCTCCACGGGCACGCCCTGGCTGCCGCCGAGCCGCCGCACCGACATCAACGCAGCGGCCGCCCGCAAGGACCCCGACTCGGTCTTCCACACGTACAAGCGCCTGATCGCGCTGCGCAAGGAGCACCCGGTGCTGGTGCACGGCGACTACACGGACGTGACGTTCGACGACCCCGCGGTGTGGGCCTACACCCGGCGCCACGACGACGCGGAACTGCTGGTCGTGGCCAACCTGACGGGCGAGCCGCAGCCGTGGTTCCGCCCCGACAAGGTGCCGTCGTCGGGGTGGCGGGTCCTGGCCGCCTCGTACGTCGACATCGTCAACGAGCAGCCGCTGTCGGCGGTGCTCGCGCCGTTCCAGGCGGCGATGTGGGTGCGGGCGGACCGCTGAACAATGAGCGTGAGCCCTCTTCGGACACCGAAGGGGGCTCGCTCGCACCGGGTCCCGGCAAGAAGGCCCCGCCCCCCCGTTCGGGACGTGACCCACTCGTAGCGCCCGAGGGAACGTGACGCGCTAGTACTGACGCTGATCACACGTCGCCCCTGTAGCCTCCGCGCCATGGAGATGGACGACGCAACGCGTTTACAGAAGGAATGGAAAGCCAAGGGCTCTCCCGCATGTGATCACCCACATGTGGAGAAGGAGCGCGTCAACGGCGCTGACACCGGCGACAAGGTCTGCACGACGTGCGGGCAGACCTTCTTCAATGGAAAGCCCGTCTGAGATGGAGCACCCTGCTCTCCGATGAGAGCGGGGCGTTGTCACGCACGAAGGACACATCTCGGCAGCGCCTCTCCCCACGTTCATCGGTTCCGTCCTACTGTGTCCCGATGGCTCAACCCTGGGGGGATGTATGCGTGTTCACGCATCCGCAGTCACGGCCGCCCTACTCGCCGCTGCACTCACTGCGTGCGGCGGCGACGATGACGAGCCAGCCAAGCAGCAGCCCACCAAGGCGTCCTCACCCCAGGAGGCGAGTCACGACGCCGACGCCAAGACGTTGAAGCTCGGCGAGCCTGCGCAGACGACCGGCGATGGCGGGACAGGGGTCCTGCAGATCACGCCCGACACGGTCGTGTTCAGAAAGAAGGCGTCTGGCGAATCCGCCAAGTACGGGATCTTCGTAGTGGTCACGATGAAGGACAAGGCGATGACCGCAGCCGCAGCGGATGAGGTAGCGCCGATCAGCGGGGGTGGCTGGTCGTGGATTGCTCCAGACGGAGAGACGATCGGCTTCGACAGCGGTAACTCAACCATGGTCACGATGGACAGGTACGACAACGCCGACCCCGTACAACCCGGCACCTACCAGTGGCGCGCCCAAGTCTTCGACCTGACTCCGGCCCAGGCGAAGGGCGGCACGCTCCTGTACACGGACGGGGAAGAGGCCGCCTATCGGTGGAAGATGCCGTCCTCAGACTCAGGGCCTCGCGTGGCCGAGGTGAAGAAGCAGTTGCAGTACTGACACTCCAGAGCACCCAGCCCTCCCGAAGGAAGGTGGGCGCTGGATATCGCGGTCGGCCTTCGCAGCATGAGTCAACCGACACTCCGTCGGCACATGTCAACCCGCCCCTTACGCTGCACTCATCACCATGGGCACAGTGCGCGACGCGATCCCCGCCCTCCATCACTGGCCGCACGAGGTCCGGCAAGGTGCCGTCGCCGTCGAGGAGATACGCAAGGGTGGCATGAGCCACGAAGGAGTCGCCCGATGGATGACCTTGCACAATGGCTCGGCAGGCAGCTCGACGAGGACGCGCGCAACGCGAGCAGTTGGCACACCCTCGACTGCGACATTCACGCCTATCTCCAGGGAGACGCGGATTCCGTGAAGGCAACCATGTCGATGTTCCATGCAGCGCCGGGTGCCGTCTGCGACTGCGACGTACCGGCCCGGGTGCTGCGCGAGATCGACGCCAAGCGGCGGATCATTGCCGAGCACGCGACCGGCAGGCCAACCATGGAGGCCCACGGCCTGGCCCGCGCCACCACCCGAACATGGGACGAGGAGGCCAACGAGGCGAACTGTCTGACCCTCCGCCTGCTCGCCCTGCCATACAGCGACCGAGGGGGCTACAAGAAGAGGTGGCGACCGTGACGTTCGCCGTCTTCCGCGTTCACGCCTCGCTCCCACCCGACGGGGCACACGCAGTTCAGGAGCAGCTGGCGCCCGCGCATTCGAGGCACACGGGGCTCCCGTCGATCGCCACGCTCTCATCGGAGGCCGCCTCGCAAATGCCCGGCGCGTCGGGGTGGTTGGCCCAGCAGTGGCACGTGCAGGTTTCCGTCACTGCTTCCAGCTCCGCCTCGCGCTGGGGCGCCAGCCCCATGCGGATGTCATGGCAGTTGCGGCACATCGGAACGTGGTGAACGGTCAGTCCGGGTTCGGCATGGCTGCTGCACGAGCCGGGGAACTCCGGATGCGTGCCGCACCGGCAGTCGCACGCGTCGAGATCGGACCGGCGGAGAGCAGAGGGCTGCCCGCACACATCAATGATCGGTGTCATCGCTCGTCGGAGCGCCTCGGCGAAAGCGTGGAAATGCTCCGCGTTCGGCGCCGGTGCGTTCTCGGAGATGAGTTCGGTGCGCGGCATCACGATCCCCCTGCCCTGATGGCCCAGGCCACCACGGTAGCGCGATGTGCTCAGCCGACCAGTGCGCCGCCCGCCAGGGCGGCCGCGCGCCGTCGCCGGACGTGCGCGCGGCGTCCGGCGATCAGGGTGAGGGCGGTCCAGACGCCGACTCCCGTGATCAGGGAGCCGAGTTGGCCGCTCGCGTCCACGTCCGCGGCGGGTTCGAGGGGCACGACCCTCTCCGGGTCGCGGAGGATCTCCAGGCGGTCCCCCACCTCGTGCCCGGGGCTGGCGCCGTCGTAGGTGAGGGTCTCGTCCAGCCTGCCGTCCGGGCCGCGCAGGGTGAACTCATGACTGCTGCGGGAGATCGCCTTGTGCTCGACGATCGTGACCTGTTCGCGGATGCCGCGGCGCTCCAGGGCGGCCTCGGGCGCGTACTGGACGGAGCCCACGAGCACGAGCACACCCGCCGCGGCGGCGAGGAGGAGCGTCCACAGCACCTCGTGCAGCAGGTGCAGCGCGATCACGAACACGAAGCCGCCGACGCAGCCGGTCGCGACCGGGATCCAGTCGGTGCCGAGCGTCGCGTACGCGATGCCGGTGTTGCCGGCCGCCGCGACCCAGCCGATCACCAGCACCACGGCCGTACCGATGAGGCCCGCCCGCCTCGAGGACGCCTTGTCCGTCCGACCGGCGCTCGCACCGGAACCGGAGCCCCCACCACCACGTATGTGCACTGCATCCATGGCGGTGATCCTAAGTGCCGCGCGGATCGAGGCGACCCCCGGTTCGGGCCCGGGCCGCCCTCAGCCGATGTCGAGCACCGCCTTGCCGTGCAGGCGGCGTTCGAGCAGGGCCCCGGTCGCCTCGGCGGCCTGGTGCCAGCTGCCGCGCCAGGAGATCTGCGGGTCGAGTTCGCCGGCGGCGACGCGGCTCGCGAGCCAGGTCAGATCGGGGCCGAGGCCGGTGCAGGCGGGCAGGAAGAAGGTGGTGAGGGAGCGGTCGTGCCGCCCCTGGTCGCCGAAGAGCGCCCCGAACGGGAAGCTCTCGCCCTGCCCGGTCGCGTGCCCCACGGCGACCAGCGTGCCGCGCTCGCCCAACCTCTCGTAGGCGTCGACGAGTTGGGACCCGCCCACCATGTCGACGACCCCGTCCACCGGTGCGTCGAGCGCGGCGGGTCCGGCGACCACCTCGTGGGCGCCGAGGGCGCGGAGGCCGTCGCCGTGCGCGGCGGGGTTGCCGGTGGACGCGATGACGTGCGCGCCGCCGAGCCGGGCGAGCTGCACGGCGTACCGGCCGACGCCGCCGGTGGCCCCGGTGACGAGGACCCGTCGGCCGAGGATCGGGCCCAGGCGGTGCAGGGCGCGCAGGGCGCTGGCGCCCGCGACGGGAACGGTGCTGACCGCCCCGAGATCGGCGTCGCCCGGCACCTCCCCCGTCACGTCGGTGTCCACGGCGCAGAGTTCGGCCCAGGCGCCGCCGTCGGCGAGGGCCACCACCGGGGTGCCGACGGCGGGGCCCGAACCGTCGGCGGCCGCCCGCTCCACGACTCCGGCCACGTCCCAGCCGAGGACGGCGCCGTCGGGTGCGCCCGCCAGGCCGTGCCGGACCTCACCGAAGTTGAGCGAGGTGGCGGCGGTCCGGATCACGGCCTGATGCGGGGCGGGGTCGGGTTCGGGGGCCTCTGCGAGGCGCAGTCCGGCGGGAGTTGAGCGGTCGGCGAGCAGGGCACGCATGGGTGCGGACCTTTCGGCAGGGTGGGGTACGGACGTGGCCGGGAAGGGCCGCGATCAGTTATGCCACTGAGTGGCATTAGCGTGCAAGAGGCGTTCGCGCCCTCGGGGCGCCACGAGGTACGCTGCCGCCATGCCGGAATCCAAGAAGGAGCCGCAGGGGCCGAAGACACCGCCGGAGCCGCAGGGTCCGACCGCGCGGACACGGGCGCAGGACCAACTCCCGCTGCGCGAGCGCAAGAAGCTCCGCACCCGTCAGACGCTGATCGACACGGCCCTGGAGCGCTTCACCGAGCGCGGCTTCGACGCCACGACGCTCGATGAGCTCTGTGATGCGGTGGACGTCTCCAAGCGCACGTTCTTCCGCAACTTCACCAGCAAGGAAGACGTGGCGATGGCGCCGACCCAGGATCTCTGGACGGCCTTCCTCGACGAGCTCGCGACCCGCGACCTCACCGGCCCCACGCTCCTGGAAGTACTGCAGGACACGCTTCTGGACACCCTCGGCAGGATGACGGCCGAGGAGTGGGCGCGGCGCGTGCTGCTCAGCCGCCGCCTCGCGGAGAAGACGCCCTCGATGGGCGCGCACGGCCTCGAGTTCTGCGACCGCACCTGCCGCGCGGCCCTCACCGTCCTGCACCGCAGGCTCGACCTCGCCGAGGCCGGAGACCTCCGCCCCAGACTCGCCCTGGACGTGGTGCTCGCCGCGTTCCACTGCGCCCTGGACACCTGGACCGCACGCGAGGGCACTCCCGAACGCGCCGACCTCGCCGCCGACTTGCGCACCGCGTTCGCCGCCGTCCCCGGCAGCCTGACGATGACCGCGACACCACGACCGGCCACGGACCGACCCGTGGGACGACCGCCGCTCAGCGCTCGTTCAACGCGGCGCTGATCTCCACGAGGCGCGGGGCGGGCAACGTGAAGAGGTTCTCCGGGTTACGGAAGCTGTGGGCCCCGTCGCAGACCCATGTGCCGTTGCCCTGGCTCCAGTTGGACGCTCCCCACTGGCCCTGTCGGCGCAGGAGGAGGGGCGCGAGATCCTCGGGGCGCTCGACGACGGTCAGGGCCGCCAGCGCCGAGGCGAGGCGGGAGGCCGCGTGCTCGGGCACGGCGTCACCGCGACGCGTGGATGCCCGCGAGCCGGATCAGCCCGGACTCGCCCTTGCCTTCGCCGACGCCGCCGACGCCGCCCCCGACCCACACGTACACCGTGTAGGTCCACCCCCGCTCCGCCGCGTACTCCTTGGTCCAGGTGAGGAGTTCCTCGATGTCGACCTCGTCCAGGACCTCGTACTCGTACGAGGTCCTGGACTCGCCCTCGGACCCGCCCTCCCAGAAGTAGACGCGGTACGCGGCGTGGTCCTGTTCCCAGGTGGTGTCACGGGGGTCGACGAGGCGTATGTGCATGGGGCCAGCCTAGTGCCGCGGCTCCGGCCGCCCCTCCGGCCCTAGGCGGCGTCGAAGTAGTGGCCCTTGTCGAGGTCTTCGAGGAGGCCGATGTGGGTCGGCTGCCAGTCCAGGAGGTCGCGGGTCAGGGTGTTCGACGCCCGGTTGTCGAGGGAGACGAGGGGGCCGAGCCAGCCGAAGTGGCCGGCCGCGGCCTCGGCGGCGACGGAGGTCACCGGCATGTCGAGGTGGCGGCCGATCACCTCGGCGACGTCGCGGAGCGAGACGCCTTCCTCGGCGACCCCGTGCAGCACCGACCCCGCCGGGGCCTTCTCCACCGCGAGGCGGAACAGGCGGGCGGCGTCGAGGCGGTGGACGGCGGGCCAGCGGGCGGCGCCCTCGCCGACGTAGCCGGAGACCCCCTTGGCGCGGGCGACACCGATCAGCGCGGGCATGAAGCCGTTGTCGCCCTGCCCGTGGCAGGTCGGGGACAGCCGCACCACGGAGGAACGCACCCCGTGCGGGGCGAGGGCGAGCGTCGCCTGGGCGGTGGTCTGCCGCATCGAGAACGGCGAGCCGTCGACGGCGGGCACGTCCTGCTCGGTCGCGAGCGCGCCCGGCTTGATGCCCAGCGCGCCGGAGGCGAGGACGAAGGGGCGGTCGGTCCCGGCGAGGGCGTCCCCGAACGTGTCGACCGCGCGGCGGTCGGCCTCGGCGGCGCCCTGGAAGTCGCCGCTGAAGGCGATGTCGTGCTTGAAGGCGAGGTGGATCACGCCGTCCGTGGCGGCGGCGGTCCTCCCCAGGACGTCGAGGTCGTCGAGGGTCCCGCGGACCACCTCCGCCCCGGCCTCGGTGAGGGCGGCGGCAGAGGCGTCGGAGCGGGCGAGCCCGACGACCTGGTGGCCCGCCTCGAGGAGTTCGGGGACGACGGCGGATCCGATCCAGCCGGACGCTCCGGTCACAAAGATGCGCATGAGAAGACTCCAGGGAACTGGTGAGGTGGCGAGTGGCGAGTGGCGAGTGGTGAGTGGTGAGGCGGCGAGCACGTGAATTGCCGCGCCAGTGAGCCGATGAGCACGTGAATTGCCGCGCCAGCGAGCCGGCCAGCCGATGTCAGAGACTGACATCGATAACCTCGACGGTACACCTGATGTCAGGCTCTGTCATCACGTAGGATCCGGCCATGGGTAGATGGCAGCCTGACGCGCGCGGACGCCTGGCCACGGCGGCGATGGAGCTCTACAGCGAGCGCGGCTACGACCAGACGACGGTCGCCGAGATCGCCAAGCGGGCCGGTCTCACCGAGCGCACCTTCTTCCGGCACTACGCGGACAAGCGCGAGGTGCTGTTCGGCGGCGCCGGGGAGCTGCAGCAGCTGTTCACCGACGCGGTCAGCGAGGCCCCGCCGTCCGCGGCACCGATCGACGCCGTCGCGGCGGGACTTGAGGCCCTCGCCGACTCCTTCAAGGGGCGGCGCGATTTCGCCCGGCAGCGCCAGGCCGTCATCACCTCGAACGCCGAACTCCAGGAGCGCGAACTCATCAAGCTCGCCTCGATGTCCGCCGCCCTCGCCGAGGCCCTGCGCGGACGGGGCGTCGGCGCACCGGCCGCGAGCCTGGCCGCCGAGGCGGGGGTCGCCGTCTTCAAGGTCGGCTTCGAGCGCTGGATCGCGGAAGGCACCGAGGACCCGGAAGGCACGGACAGCACAGAGGGCACACAGGGCACGGAGAGCACGCAAGACGAGGAGGCGGGCATGGGTCCGCTGCTGCGGGACGCGCTCGACGAGCTCAAGGCCGTGATCGTGGGGCGCGGCGAGGCGCGATGAGCCGGGCGGGCAGGGGCCCCGTCGACGACGGACGAGGCGAGGCCCACGCCCCCACCGACTACCGCGAACCGCTGCCGCGAACCGACTACCGGGAGCGGTGCTCCCAGCCCCGGTCGGTGCGCGTGAGCTCCTGGAATCCCGCCGCCACGAGGCGGTCGATCGCCGCCCCGTCCCCGGCCGTCTCGTAGGCCGCCAGCCGGTCCACGCCGCACAGCCGGAGCCACTCCCCTGCCTGCGCCAGCAGCCAGCCCTCCAGGCCCGCGCCCTCGTGGGCCGGGTCGACGTGGAGGTTGCCGATGTCGGCGAGGCCCGCCGAGCGGCTGTGGCGTTCGGCGCGGGCCAAGGCGGTGTCGACCTCGACGAAGCCGAGCGCGCCTCCGTCGTCGTACGCCGTGAAGCGCGTGCCGCACTCGCCCAGCGTCCGCTCGACCGTCACCCCCGGGCGGGGTGCGCAGGCAGGCAGGTCGGCCGTCCGCGCGATGAGGACGACCTCCGTACCTCCGACGTGGCGGAAGCCCGCGCCCTCGTAAAGGGCGCGGATGTGGGGCCAGTTGCGGGGCAGGCCGTACACGAGCGGGGCGGGCAGCCCGCCGTCGGCGTACCGGACACGGACGCGCCAGCGCGCGAGCTGGGCCAGGCAGGCGGACATGAGCAGGCGTGCCGCCTCGTCCGAGTCCGGCCAGAAGGAGGCCGGCGGCCGGAAGACGAACCAGGCGATCTCGCCCGCGTCCCGGAAGTGCTCGCCCACGTCGCCGTCGGCACGGTGGCGCAGCAGGTGCGCCGCGGCCACCACGGACCGGCGCTGCTCGGCGACGAGCGTGATCCGCTCGCCCACCCAGGGATCGGTGATGAACTCCTCGGGCTGCCGCTCCAGGCCGCTGAGCACGGTGTTGACGGACACGGAGACGCCGGGGACGACGGCGGCGACGTGCTGGTTGACCAGTTCGGTGAGCTGATCGCGGTCGTCGCGGCGGAAGGGACGCACGGTGAGGGCGGGGGCGGGCATACGTGACCTCCGGTGAGGATCATCGAGGATCGTTGAGGAGGCCGCCACGCGATGCGGTACTCGGCCGATGATACGGGAGCCCCGGGCCCCGGCCTCCGGGCCCCGGCCGCCTTTCCTCCGCTTTCCTCCACCGCCCTTGATCGCAAGCGGACTTGAGGTTCTGCGGTCGTCCCGTCAGGTTGGCCCGGTTCGGGGAGGCACAGCGCCATGCACACCGCCACACAGATCAAGGACCGGGCTCGTGGCCCGCCTGACGACGTACGAGGATCTCGGCCTCGACTTCGACGAGGTCTTCGACGGCCTCGTCGCTCGTGGCTGGATGACGGAGGACGGCGCGGGGACCTTCACGCTCACCGAGGCCGGTGAGGCCAGTGAGGCCGGGCGGCTGCGCGCTCGGGAGCGCAACCTCCAGGTGCACCGGCAGATGCACGAAGGCATCGACACCGACGACTACGTGACGGCCATCAGCGTCCTGCGCCGCCTCGTCGCCAACCTGGGCGGCGACAGCGACCTCCCTTCCTGACGCGGCGCCCGCCGTCAGGCGGCCGGGCGCCCTCCCGCCAGCTCCAGGCGCTCACCCCTGAACTCCCGTACGTAGCCCCGGTCGTGGGAGACCACCACGAGCGTCCCCTGGTATGCGTCGAGCGCTTCCTCCAGTTCGTCCACCAAGGTCGGTTCGAGGTGGTTCGTGGGCTCGTCCAGGACGAGGAGGTCGGCGGGCCGGGTCACCAGGCGGGCCAGTTGGAGGCGGCGGCGCTGGCCGACCGACAGGGCGGTGACCGCGACGGTGAGGTCCTCCTCGCGGAAGAGGCCGAGTGCGAGGAGGGCGTCGGCGTGTTCGTCCGGCGGGCCGGACAGACCGGCGGCGAAGGCCGCGAGGAGCGGCTGTCGGGCGCCGGGGGCCGCCCCGGTCTCCTGAGGAAGGTAACCGAGGCGCGCGGTGCGCCGGACGGTCCCCGCCGCGGGCGCGAGGTCACCGGCGATGACCCTCAACAGCGTTGACTTTCCTGCCCCGTTGGGCCCGGTGACCAGAAGTCGTTGCCCTGCCCCAAGGCTGAGCGTGGGGACGTCGAGCCGACCCGGCACCACGACGTCGGTGACTTCGAGGGCCGGTGCACCACCCGCTGCCCCGGCGCCGGCCGTATCGGGCACCGCGTCGAACCGCAGGGGCCGGGGCGGCGCCGGTACGGGGTTTCGGCGCAGCTCGTGCACGCGCTGCCGGGCCGCGCGCACCTGGCCGCCGAGCTTCGCCTCGTGGGAGCGGCGGTGCTTGCCGAAGCCCTGGCGCGGGTCCTTGCCGGTGCCGGCCAGACGGCGGCCCGCGGCCTCGACGAGTTCCAGGGTGCGGGCCAGCTCCGCCTGCCACTCGTCGTGGCGCTGCGCCCAGCGCTGCCGGGCCGCGGCCTTCGCGGCGCGGTAGCCGCCGAGGCCGTCGCCGTGGCGGAGCACCGCGTGGGTGTCGCGGTCGACCTCCAGGAGGATGGCGGTGACCGCGGCGAGGAACTCCCGGTCGTGGGTGACCACGACGACGGTCCCCCGGTACGCGGCCAGGTGCTGCTGCAGCCACGTCACGGCCTGGTCGTCGAGGTGGTTGGTGGGCTCGTCGAGGAGCAGCAGTTCCGGGGCGGCGGCCAGGACGCAGGCCAGCGCGAGCCGGGACTGCTCGCCGCCCGACAGGGAGCCGAGCGGCCGGGCGCGGTCGAGCCCCGGCAGGCCGAGACCGTGCAGGGCGGCGTCGACGCGCGTGTCGGCGGTATAGCCGCCGCGCTCCTCATAGGCCGTCAACAGCTCGCCGTACGCGACGAGTTCGGCCTCGTCCACGGTCTCGGAGGCGAGCCGCTGTTCGGCGGCGCGCAGTCCGCGCTCCAGTTCGCGCAGGTCGGCGAGCGCCTGGTCCACGGCGTCCTGGACGGTGGCCGTCGCGGGCAGGTCGAGGCGCTGGGCGAGGTACCCGATGCCGCCGGGAAAGCGGACGCGGACCTCCCCGCCGTCGGGCTGCTCGACGCCCGCGAGCAGGCGCAGCAAGGTGGACTTTCCGGAGCCGTTCTCGCCGATGACGCCCACCTTGCCGCCGGGCCGGACGGTGAAGGAGACCTGGTCGAGGACGGTGCGGGTGCCATAGGTCCTGGTGACGTCCTTCAGGGCGAGCTGGGAGGAGGTGCCGGGGTGGCCGGACGGCGTGGATCCGGTGCCGGAGGCGGTGGCGGGGGTGGCCGCGGGCAGGGTCGTATGGGCGCGTTCGCGCATGGTGCTTCTTCCTCAGGGATACGACGATGCGGCGCCGCAGGCATGGGCGTACGCGTACGCGTGCGTGTGCGGCGGGTCGGCAGACCGTCGGGGTGGCCGGGGCTGGGGAGATGGGGACGGCGGGCCGCGGCACACTCACGTGCCGCCTCGCCTCGCGTCCGCGCGCCCGGTATCAGCGGAAGAAGTAGTACGAACTCATGCGGCAACCGTAACAAGACGTATCGTCTCGCGCCACCCCTTTTCCGGCCCGGCGGGCGCCACCCGCCCGCACCAGGCATGCTCGATCCCGTGAGACAGGGGCAGCGACGCGCACAGAGCCGTCGCGACGGAGCCCACCGAGACGCCCGACAAGGAGCGCGCATGATCACCCATCTCGCCTTCGCCACCCTCTATGTGGCGGACCAGCAGGAGACCCTGGACTTCTTCGTGGGCACGCTCGGGTTCACGGTCCGCACCGACGCCGAGATGGCGCCCGGCAAGCGGTGGCTCGAAGTCGAGCTGCCCGGGGCGCGGACCCGCGTCGTGATCGCCAAGGCCGCGGACTTCGGCATCACCCCGGACCCGAAGCGCGGCGCCGGATTCAACCTCGCGTGCGACGACGTCATGGCCACCCACACCCAGCTGGCCGCCGCGGGGGCCTCGGTGAGCGACCCGGTCATCGAGCCGTGGGGCTCGTTCGTGACGGTGTCGGCGCCGGACGGCATGGAGATCATGATCTCCCAGGCGGACCCGGCCTGAGGCGGATCTCACGGACCCGGCCCAGGGGACCTAGGGCCTGTCGGCCGCCATCGGAAAGCGGTCCGGCGACAGCGAACTCGGCGGCGGCAGGGGCATGTTGGCCGCATCGGCGCGGAACGACTGGAGCAGGTAGGCGACCAGGCGCCGGGAGGCCGCGCCGTCGTCCGGCAGCGCGGTCACCAGACCGCAGTGGGCCACCAGGGCCACGGCGAGGTCGGACGGGTGGAAGTCGGCCCGCAGCGCGCCCGCCGCCTGGGCCCTGCGCACCAGGGTCATGAGGTCCCGCTCGGCGTGCTCCCGGGCCTGCGTGTGGTGTGCCGCGCCGTCCGGGAAGGCCGCGGCGAACGCGGCCGGGAATCCCCGCTCCTCGCGCTGGAGCGCGCAGACCGTCTCGACCAGCCGCTGAAAGCCCCGCCAGGGGTCGGGGTCGGCCAGGGCCTCGGCGAGCGTCCGCGCGCAGGTGTCCATCTGCTGCGTGAACGCGCTTCGGACCAGGGCGTCCCGGGTCGGGAAGTGCCGGTACAGCGTGGCCACGCCGACCCCGGCCCGGCGGGCCACCGTCGCCATCGGTGTGTCGATCCCGCGCTCGGCGAAGACCGCGCGGGCGGCGACCAGGACGCGCTCGCGGTTGCGCCGGGCGTCCGCCCGCAGGCCGCCCGGGCCGGGGATCCGAGAGGATTCCGTCATCGCTGCCTCTCACTTCGGAGCCAAGTGGACGATCTCGTCCGCTTACGAGCCTACGGTCGGAAGCACGGACCGCCACATCCCCGTGTGGTCTTCGGCCGCAGCGGCAGAACGCAGAGGTGGAGCGATGAACGACGACCGCACGACGATGAAGGCAGTGCTCTTCGACCGCTACGGCGGCCCCGACGTGCTGTACGTGGACCGGGTGCCGCGCCCCGAGCCGGGACCGGGAGAAGTGCTCGTGCGGATGCGCGCGTTCAGCGTCAACGGCGGCGAGCTGTCGGCCCGCGCGGGCCGCATCCGCCTCCTGACCGGCCGGAAGTTCCCCCAGCGCATCGGGCTGGACCTCACCGGCGAGGTCGCCGCGCTGGGCCCGGGTGCGACGGGGGTCGCGGTCGGCGACCGGGTCTGGGGCGTCCTGGGCCGCACCTCCGGGTTCGGCAGCGCCGCCGAGTACGTGGCCGTGCCCGCCGAGCGGCTCGGCCGGGTCCCCGACGGGCTGGACCCGGTGGACGCCGCCGCACTGCCGGTGGCCACCACGGCCGTCACCGCCCTGCGGGCCAAGGCCGGGCTGCGCCCCGGTGAACGCCTCCTGGTGCGGGGCGCGGCGGGCGGCGTCGGCAACGCCGCCGTGCAGCTCGGCCGGGCGTACGGCGCCGAGGTCACGGCCCTCGCCCGCGCCGCCAACCTCGACTTCGTCCGCGGCCTCGGCGCGCACAAGGCCGTCGACCACCGGGCTGTCCCGCCGGGCGAACTGGGCCGCTTCGACGTGGTCCTGGACACCGCGGGGACCGACCTGCGTACCTTCCGGCACCTGCTGAACCCCGGCGGGCGCATGGTCACCATCGCCTTCGACCCGACCCGGGCCGCCGCGACGCTGGGCTACATCGCGGCCAGCACGGTGCACGGACGCGGCCGGGTGCGCTTCTTCAGCGGCGACCCCGGACGCGCGGATCTGGACGACCTCGCCCGCCACGTGACCGAGGGAAAGCTGCGCCCGGCGGTGGACACCGTCTTCCCTTTGGAGGAGACGGCCGCGGCACACCGTGCCCTGGAGGCGGGCGGTGTGCGGGGCAAGTACGTGGTCAGGGTCGCGTAGGAGCCACGGAACCGCCGGGCGGGGGATGTCCCCTCGGTGCGTCAGTGCCCCTTGATCTGGACGCGCTTGATGTTCACCGGCAGCGTCGGGAAGCCGTCACCGGGACCGTTCTGGTCGTCCTCGCCCGCCGCCGCGATCTTCTCCAGGACGTCGAGTCCGTCGGTGACACGGCCGAACGGCGTGTACTTCGGGGAGAGTTTCGTGTCCTTCCACACGAAGAAGAACTGGCTGCCGTTGGTGTCCGGGCCCGCGTTGGCCATCGCCACCGTGCCCGCCGGGTAGGTCGCGCCCTCGAGGTTCTCGTCGGGGAAGGAGTAGCCGGGGCCGCCGCTGCCCGTGCCGGTCGGGTCGCCGCACTGGAGGACGAAGATGCGGGCCGTGGTGAGGCGGTGGCAGTGCGAGCGGTTGAAGTACTTCCGCTCGGCGAGGAAGCGGAAGGAGAACGTGGTGCAGGGAGCCTTGTCCGTCAGCGCCTTGAACGTGACGGTGCCCTGGCTGGTGCGGAGCTTGGCGCTGTAGGGGCGGGCCGCCTGCTTCGGGTCGAATTCCGGGATGCCCTTGAAGTTGTCGGCGGGAACGGCCGGCGTGTAGGTGCAGGCGGTGGCCGCGGCCCGTGCGGGCGAGGCGTCGGCGGCGCGCGCCGTCCCCGCCGGTCCGGACGACCCGTCGGCGGCGGCGCCCGCGCTGGCCGGTGCCGACGCCCCGAACGTCAGGACGGCGGTGGCAGCGGCGGTGGCAGCGAGCAACGCACGGTGTTTACGGAGCACTTGAGGTCCCTCCCCCAACATCCCTGGCATGACCGCAACATCTTTGCGGCTGAGGTCACGCACCACCAGCCCCCAAAATCAGATGCGGCCGCACCCTGCTCATCCCTAGCCTGCGCCCATGGACTCCGTACAGGTCAGGCCCCTGCGCGCGGACGATCTCCCGGCGGCGGAACGGGCGTCGGCGGTGACGTTCCTGGACGCGGACCGGCTCAGCCGCCGGGTCAGCGACCCGGAGCCGGAGCTGCGTCCGGCGGTCGCCGCCAAGCGGTGGATCGAGCGGAACCGCTATTTCCTGGACGTGGATCCGGGAGGCTGCTGGATCGCGGTGGATCCGGCCGCCGACCCCACCGGACCGGCCGGCCAGGTGGTGGGGTTCGGCATCTCACAGAACCGCGACGGCCTGTGGTTCCTCGGGACGTACGGCGTGCTGCCGAGCCATCAAGGGCGCGGTGTCGGGGCGCGGTTGATGGACGCCGTGCTCGCCCACGCCGGTGAGCGCCCCGGCATCTTCTCCTCCAGCGTCCACCCCGGCGCCACCCGCCGCTACCGCCTCGCGGGCTTCTCGCTGCACCCGCAGATGCGGATGGTCGGCACCGTGGACCGCGCCACGCTCCCCGCGGTCGAGGGCCTGCGCGAGGGCGACGCCGACGACTTCGCATGGATGGACCGGCTCGACCGGGAGTTGCGCGTCGCGGGCCACGGACCGGACCACGGCTACCTGCTCGGCACCCTGCGCCTGGTGGTGAGCCGGGACCGGACGCGGCCCGGATACGTGTACGTCGACGGCCACGGACAGGCGTCCCTGCTGGCCGCCGCGCACCCCGAGACCGCGCAGCGGCTGCTGTGGGAGGCCCTGGCCTCGGCGCGCGGCGACACGGTGGTCAACTGCATCACCACGCCCAACGAATGGGCCGTCGACGTGGGCCTCGCGGCCCGGCTCGACATCGGCCAGGAAGGCTACATCGCCGTGCGCGGCATGGACGTCCCCGCACCCTACCTGGCCAGCGGCCAGTTCCTCTGAGCCGCGGCGGGCCCGAACTCCCGTCAGGGCCGGGCCAGTTCCTCCTCGACGACCGCGATGACCGTGCTGACGGCGTCGAAGTCGTGGGTGAGCCGGTTCTTGGCCAGGGCGAAGCCGATGCCGTGGGCGCGGTCGCCGTACGCGAACGTGCCGCCCGCTCCGCCGATGCCGTACACCGCCCGGCTCGTCCCGGTGAGTTCGCCCGAGACGCCGCCGATCGCGTAGCCGGGGCCCCAGGTGCTCGGCATGCCGAAGCAGATCTCGTCCACGATGCCCAGGGGCACCGCGATCTCCTCGTGCAGCAGCTGCGCGGCGCATCACCTCGCCGAGGACGTAGCCGAAGGTGTAGGCGTGGTAGCCGGCCTTGGTGCCCGGCTCCCACCACAGTTCGGACGCGGCGATCGCGGCGCACATCGCGTGCCAGTCGCAGAGGTCCTCGACGGTGGTGTCCAGGGGGATCCCCGGCACGCCCGCGGTGTGGTTCAGGACGTGCCGCACGGTCACCTTGTCCTTGCCCTGGGCGGCGAACTCCGGCCACAGCTCCGCGACCGGGGTGTCGTAGCCGAACAGCCCGCGCTCGGCGCCCGACGCCAAGAGTCCGTCGATGGTCTCCTGCACCCGCCGCTGCACATCGCTCATGACGCTGCCCTCTCCCCTGCTGAAGCCTGTCGCCGCCCGGACCGCATGTGCGGCCGGAACTCATCGGTGCGGGCCCCGGCAGTTTCAGGGGGAGCGGGGAGCGGGGGGCTGAGCGCTCAGGGGGCGATGGGCAGTTGGCGCTTGTGGTCCGTGAGGCGGTAGCGGTTGACGATCGTGTCGAAGGCGCGCGGGTCCACCGGCTTGCCCTCCAGGAAGTCGTCGATGTCGTCGTACGTGACGCCGAGCGCGTCCTCGTCGGCCTTGCCCGGGTCGAGTGTCTCCAGGTCGGCGGTCGGGACCTTCCACACCAGCTCGGCGGGGGCGCCGAGGGTTTCCGCTACGGTGCGCACCCGGCGCTTGGTCAGACCCGTGAGCGGGACGAGGTCGGCGGCGCCGTCGCCGAACTTGGTGAAGAAGCCGGAGACCGCCTCGGCGGCGTGGTCGGTGCCGACGACCAGGCCGTCGTGGGCGCCCGCCACCGCGTACTGGGCGATCATGCGCTGGCGTGCCTTGATGTTGCCGGTCACGAAGTCCTGGTGGTGGGCGTCGCGGAAGGCGGCCCCGGCGGCCAGCGTGGCCGCCAGCGCGGCGTCGCTCGCGGGCTTGATGTCGACGGTCAGGACCTCGTCGGCGCGGATGAAGGAGAGCGCGAGCTGGGCGTCGTGCTCGTCGGCCTGGACGCCGTAGGGCAGCCGCATCGCGTAGAAGCGGGCCTCGTGCCCGGCCTCCCGGGCGCGCTCGACGGCGAGCTGGCAGAGCCGGCCGGTGGTGGTGGAGTCGACGCCGCCGCTGATGCCGAGCACGAGGGAGCGCAGTCCGGTGGAGGTGAGCCGCCCGGTGAGGAAGGCGACCCGGCGCTCGATCTCCCGCTCGGCCTCGAAGACCTCGGCGACCTGGAGTTCCCGGGCGATCTCCTGCTGCAGGGCGGTGGACGCCGACTCGCTCACGTCTGCTCCTCGTTCGACTGACCCTGGGTAGGGTGGGCTGTTCCGCCCACCCTACCCAGGGTCAGTCTGACAATTAATCGGGGTACGGATCCCGGTGGGGCTCAGTGGCCCGCGGGCCGGTTGAAGGTCCGCTTGGCCCAGACGTAGCCGATCAGGGTCAGACCCGCGATCCAGGCCAGGGCGGCCCAGCCGCTGTTGCCGATCGCCGACCCCATGAGCAGTCCGCGCAGGGTCTCGATGACCGGGGTGAAGGGCTGGTACTCGGCGAACCAGCGCAGCCCGGTGGGCATCGAGTCGGTGGGCACGATGGCGCTGCCGAGGAAGGGCAGGAACTGCAGCGGCATGGGGATGTTGCTGGCCGACTCGACGGTCTTGGCGACCAGGCCGATCCCGGCGGCCAGCCAGGTGAGGGCGACCGTGAGGAAGGTCAACAGGCCCGCGGCGGCGAGCCATTCGAGGGGTGTGGCGCTCGGGCGGAAGCCCATCGCGAGGGCCGCGGCGATGACGAGGACGACGCCGGTGAGGGTCTGCAGGGCGTTGCCGATCACATGGCCGCTCAGGAACGCGGACGGTGAGATCCGCAGCGTGCGGAAGCGCTTGACGATGCCCTCGGTCACGTCGACGCAGACGCTGATGGCCCCGGTGAGCGCACCGGCGGTCACGGCCATGAGGATGATGCCGGGCGCGACGTAGTCGATGTACTCGCCGCCGCCCTCCGCGGCTCCGATGCCGTTGCCGAGCGCGCTGCCGAAGGCGTAGTTGAACAGCAGCAGCATCATCACCGGCATGGCGACGACCGCGAGAGTCAGGGAGGGGTAGCGGCGGGCGCGCTTGAGGTTGCGCCCGAGCATGGTCAGGGTGTCGCGGACGGCGTACGAGGGGGCGGGGGTCGTGACGCTCATCAGTGGCTCTCCGTAAAGGAGTTGGCGGCGGGGTCGGACTTGCCGGTGAGGGCGAGGAAGACGTCGTCGAGGTCCGGGGTGCGCACGAGGAGGGTCTCCGCGCGCAGTCCCGCGTCGTCGAGGATGTCGAGGACGGCGCGCACGGTCGCGGCGGATCCGTCGCTGGGAACCTGCAGGGCGAACGTCTCGAAGTCGGTGGTGACGGAGGCGAAGAGCCCGGCGGCGGCCATGAGGCTGCCCGCGTCCCCGAACTCCAGGCGGATGTGTCCGCCGGGGACGCGCCGCTTGAGCTCGTCGGCGGTGCCCTGCGCGATGAGCCTGCCGTGGTCGAGCACCGCGATGTGGTCCGCGAGTTGGTCGGCCTCCTCCAGGTACTGCGTGGTGAGGAAGACCGTGACGCCCTCGTCGGCGACCAGGCTGCGGATGATCTCCCACATGGTGCGGCGGCTGCGCGGGTCGAGGCCGGTGGTGGGCTCGTCGAGGAAGATGATCCGCGGCCGGCCGACCAGCGTCATGGCGAGGTCCAGCTTGCGGCGCATGCCGCCGGAGAAGGTGCTGGCGGGCTTGCGGGCGGCCTCGGTGAGATCGAAGCGTTCGAGCAGCTCGGCGGCGCGGCGCTGACCCTCGGCGCGGTCGAGGTGGTGCAGCCGCGCCATCAGGGTGAGGTTCTCCTCTGCGGTCAACAGGCCGTCGACAGCGGCGAATTGACCGGTGACACCGATCGCTCCGCGCACCCCGTCGGGGTCCTTCGCCAGGTCGCGGCCGGCGAGGGTGGCCTGGCCGGCGTCGGCGGGCAGAAGGGTGGAGAGTATCTCCACGGTCGTGGTCTTGCCCGCGCCGTTCGGGCCGAGCAGCGCGAAGACGGTGCCTTCGGGGATGTGCAGGTCGATGCCGTCGAGGACGACCTTCTCCCCGTACGACTTGCGCAGTCCGGTCGCGGTGACGGCCGCGGCGCGGGTGGCGGTGGCTGAGGGGCTCATGGGGTGCGCTCCTTGGTCCTTCCTGAGTCCGCGGCGACGGCTCAGACGTCGGTGTCGATGTCGGCTTCGGTGGCGGTGCCGGTCGTGGCGGTGGCGCGGCGGACGGTGATGTCGCCGACTCCGGTGTGCGCCCGGACCTCGACGCTGCCCTCGGCCTTGTCGGGGCCTTCGGTGGAGTCGAGCAGATGGCGGACGTGCCCGAACTTGGAGCGGACGTCGAGCCAGGCGGCGGTGCCCTCGCGGATGCCGATCTCGATGTTTCCGGTGCTGGTCTCGAGCCGGGAGCTGCCGCTGGAGAGCTCGTCGACGCGGATGGAGCCGTTGGCGGTCTTGGCCTCGACCCCGGCGTGGGCGCGGCCGACGACGATGGCGCCGTTGGCGGCCTTGGCGTGGATCTCGCCGGTGACCTCGCCCAGGTGGGTCTCGCCGTTGGAGTTGGAGACGGTGGCGGCGCCGTCGATCGCGCCGACGCGCAGGCGGCCGCCGCCGGAGATCTCGGCGTCGCCGCCGATGCGGTCCACGAGGATGTCGCCGTGCCCCAGGGAGAGGCGGGCGGTGCCGATGTGCGTCATGTGGAGGTCGCCCACGCCGATGTCGGCGCGGCAGGTGTCCAGCTGTCCCTCGGACACGATGGTGCCGACGCCCGTACGGCCGTTGAGGCGCGAGTGCGCGGGCAGCTCGATGACGACGTCGACCGACCCCGGGTTCTTGAAGGAGAGGCCCTTCCTGGGGCAGCGCACCGTCAGCTGCCCGCCGGAGTAGGTGACCGTGGTCCGCTCGGCGGCGCGCACGTCGGCGTCCTTGTCGGCCTCCGTCGGCCGGACCGTGACTGCGGTGTCGGTGCGCTTCCCGGCCACGATCGTGGCGCCGCCGACTTCGAGATGGAGGGTGACGGAGATCGGCTCGGGGGTCTCGAAGGTCTCGGAAAAAGACATGGCTGTCGCGTCCTCAGGACTAGTAGTGGGGTCGTGGTGGGTGTGCTGACGAGTGGGGCGGAGGAGGTGCGGCGGGGGTGTGGCGGGGTCAGTGCACCCAGCCGGTGAAGCCCTTGGCTCCGGCGCCGCGGTGGCGTGGGGCGGGCCCCGTGGGTCCGGCGGCGGGCGCGAGCGCCTCGGAGACGGCGCGCACCATCCAGGCGTTGACGGAGAGGCCGCTCTGGCTCGCCGCCTCTTCGACCCGGGCCTTGAGGGGCGCCGGGAGGCGGAAGTTGATGCGGGAGGTGGCACCCTCGTCGCCCTCGAACGGAGCGGGCGGCGCTGCCGGAGGCGCCAAGAGTGACGCCATCGTGGCACCAGCCTGCGCCACCACCTCCTCGTACGGCTCGGCCGCGGGCGGCGGCGTCACCACGAACTGGGGGTCCAGGCCGCGCAGCCGCACGTCCACCGACCCGGGAGCGAGCTCGAGCGTGACCTCGTCCATCGCCGCGGACAGGGCGTCCAGCAGGACGAGGCGGGACGCCGACTCCAGGGGGGCGGTGAGCCGGTCGGCCAGCTCACGGGCTTCGTCCCCCCCGGCGGCCGCGGCCACCGCGAGCTCCTCGCGAAGGTGATTGACATAGGGCGTGAGGTCCATGGCTTCACTATGGCGCCATAGTGGCGCCACGTCAAGCGAGAGTGGCGCCATGCGGCACCACGTGGCACCACGCCTCAACAGGAGCTGTCTGGTCGGGCCAACTGTCCCAGTGGGACATTTTTAGGTGTACGCTGAATCCATGAGCAGCGAGGAAGGCCGCAGGGTCCGCAAGGTGCAGCAGAGCCGGGAGGCCATGGCGCGGGCCGCCGCGGATCTCGCCCTCACGGGCGGGCTCGACCGCGTCACGGTGGAGGCCATCAGCGACCGCGTCGACGTCTCCCGGCGCACCTTCTCCCGGTACTTCTCCGGCAAGGAGGACGCCGTGGTCGACTCCCTGCGCGCCGACTACGCCCGCATCAACGCCGCGCTCGCCGCCCGCCCCGCCGACGAGGAGCCGCTCACCGCCTACTACCGGGCGCTGCGCGGCTGGCTCGGCGACGAGCCGACCGCCTGGCACCAGCAGCCGCGCTCCGCCGATCTGCTGCGCCTGCTCCACCAGGAGCCCGCCCTGCTCCCGGCCTATCTGCGGGTGCAGGACGAGGCCCAGGGCGAGTCGGTGGCGATCGTCGCGCGCCGCCTCGGCCTCGACGCCGAGCACGATCTGCGCCCGGCGCTCGCCGTCTCGCTCGCGGTCGGCGCGTTCGGTACGGCGGTGCGGTTCTGGATCGCACCGGGTGCGGCCACCGCCTCCCTGCCCCGGCTCATCGACGCGGCGTTCACGGCCGTGGCCGCCGAGCCGACGGCCGGACTGACCCGATCGGCCACCGCACCCACCTCAACCAGCCCCACCAGCAAGTGAATTCAGGTACTGCCATGTCCCTCACGCCCAACACCGAGAGCACCACCACCGCGACCGACGCCGCGACCGCCACTGCCACCGCGACCGGGGCCGCCACCAGCAGGGCGGGCGAGTTCGCCGGGAAGACCGCCTTCGTGACCGGTGCCGCCTCCGGCATCGGCCGGGAGGTCGCCCGCCGCCTCGCCGCCGCTCAAGCAGCCGTCGTGGTCGCCGACTTCGACGAACGCGGCGCGCAGGACGTGGCGCGCGAGCTGACCGAGTCCGGCGCCCGTGCCCTCGCCGTACGCGTCGACGTCACCGACCCCGAGTCGGTGCGCCGCGCGGTCGAGGCCGGTGTCGAGGAGTTCGGCGGGCTGCACCTGGCCGTCAACAACGCGGGCATCGCCGGGGCCTCCGCGCCCACCGGCGAGTACAAGGTCCAGGACTGGCAGCGGGTGATCGACACCAACCTCAACGGCGTCTTCTATTCGCTGCGCCACGAGCTTCCGCACCTCCTGGCCGCGGGCGGCGGCGCCGTCGTCAACATGTCCTCGATCCTCGGCACCAACGGCTTCGCGGGCTCCCCCGCCTACGCGGCCGCCAAGCACGCCGTGGTCGGTCTCACCAAGACGGCCGCCGTCGAGTACGCCGCCCAGGGCGTCCGGGTCAACGCGGTCGGCCCCGGCTTCATCGACACCCCGCTACTCAAGGGGGACGAGGCGCAGCGCGCGCAGCTGGTCTCGCTGCACCCGCAGGGCCGCCTCGGCACCGCGGCCGAGGTCGCCGAGCTCACCCTGTTCCTGCTCTCCGACCGCGCCTCCTTCATCAACGGCAGCTACCACCTGGTCGACGGCGGCTACGCGGCCCGCTGACCGACTCCGCACCGGAGCGGACCGGACCACCAGCAGGAGAACGAGGAGGTATCCCAAGTGTCCACACCACACGTCGAGTTGCCCGCCGAGATGCGGGCCGTCCAGTACCGCTGCACGCGCGCGGCCGAGTTGGGGATCCGCCCGCCCGGTCTGGGGGCGCCCGGCGCCATCGCCGAGTACCTGCTCGTCGACGACGCGCGCCACCTCGTGCCGCTGGGCTCCCTCGACCCCGTGACCGCGGTGCCGCTCACCGACGCGGGCCTGACCCCGTACCACGCCATCAAGACGTCGCTGCCCAAGCTGACCCCGGGCAGCACCGCCGTGGTCATCGGCACCGGCGGCCTCGGGCACGTCGCCATCCAGCTGCTGCGCGCGCTCACGTCCGCGCGCGTGATCGCCCTCGACGTCAGCGACGAGAAGCTGCGCCTGGCCCGTGAGGTCGGCGCCCACGAGACGGTCCTGTCCGACGAGCGGGCGGCCGCCGCGGTGCGCGAACTGACCGGCGGCCTGGGCGCCGCGGCGGTGTTCGACTTCGTCGGCGCCCCGCCGACCGTGGCCACGGCGACGGCCTGCGCAGCCGTCGAAGGGGACGTCACCGTCGTCGGCCTCGGGGGCGGCGCCGCGGCGGTCGGCTTCGGCACCACGGCGTACGACGTCGCGGTCCGCTCCCCGTACTGGGGTTCGCGGTCCGAGCTGATCGAGGTGCTCGACCTGGCCCGCGCCGGGGCGATCCAGGTCCATGTGGAGACGTATGCGCTGGAGGACGCGCCCAAGGCGTACGAGCGGATGCACGAGGGGCGGATCAACGGGCGGGCGGTCATCCTGCCGAACGGCTGAGTTCGGCTGAGTTCGGCCGAGGACGGCCGAGGACGGCCGAGGACTGATGCGGACGGCCGAGGACTGATGCGGACTCATGCGGACCGATGCGAGCGGATGGTTAACAGCGACGAAATGTCCGATTCGCTTACGTTCTGAGGGTCAGCGCAGGACCCCCAGAGCAAAGGGAATTCCGATGAACATCAGCAAGCGCATCGCCCTCACCTCCGCCGTCGTCCTCGTCGGCTCGTTCGCCCTCGCGGGCGTCGCCAACGCGACGACCGGCGGCCACGACGGAGCGGGCCGGAGCCAGGGCCAGAACCAGAGCGACGAGAAGGGCACGGAGCACCGGTCCGGCAAGGCCGAGAAGGCCGCTCCCGGCGCCGAGTCCACGCCCACCAAGGACCTGCGGATCAGCAAGGACAGCAAGGGGAACCTGTACCTCGAGACCGTCGAGGCCCCCGCCGGCACCGACCACGTCCCCGCGCACCGGGCGACCCGGTGACGTACCCCACCGAGCTGCGCAGGCGCGCGGTGCGGAGGGTCGCCGAGGTGCGGCCGGAGCACGCCACGGAGTGGGCCTCGCTCAAGGCGGTCGCCGCCGAGCTGGGCATCGGGACGACGCAGACGCTGCGCAAGTGGGTCCGCCAGGACCTTCCCGCCGCCGGTGGCCCGTCCGGCGCACCCTCCCCGCAGGCGGCCGAACTCAGCCGCCTGCGCCGGGAGAACGCCGAGCTCCGGCGGGCCGTCGAGGCCCTCCGGGCCGCTTCGGTCACCCACCGGCTGTGACGATGACGGCTCAACTCCCCCGCGCACCACAGCGGTTGCCGCACAGGCGCCTGGACCAGCCGCTCGCGCCCCGGCTCAGCGCTCGTCCGCCAGGACGTCGTCGAGGTGGGGCAGGACGTGCTGCGTCCAGGCGTCGCCGTGGCCCCGGGCCGCGGTCTGGTTGTAGAACCCGGCGTGGGTCAGCCACAGCCGTGTGCCGCCGTCCGCGGCGGGCTCCAGCTTGACCGTGACGATGGTCTCGGCGCCGTCGGTGCCCAGGGCGCCGGTGACCCAGGTCAGCTTCACCAGGCGGTTCGGCTCCAAGGCCAGGAATCTGCCGTAGTGGGGGTGCAGGGCCTTCTCGTGGCGGGTGACGAAGACGAAGGGCTCCCCCACCACGGCCCGCATCCGGATCATGCCCGGCTCCGCGAACCAGGCGTCGACCTCCTCCGTCCACGCCCGGTACACCGCCTCGGGCGGCGCCTTCATCACGCGCTCCACGGTCACGCCGTGCGGGCGCGCCCCGAGATCGGGGGCGGGCAGGGGCACAGGGCTGCTGCTCTCGGCGTCTCTCACCCTTTCATGGTGCCCATCCGCGTCGAGCGGCGCGAGGTGGCGGGGGCAGCGGCTTGCGTACACCGGGGATGAGGAACGCTTGGGGGGACGTTGACCACGGCCAGGGGCAAGGTTGACCGCGGCCTGATCCAGTCCCCGCCCGTCCGTAACTAGCCTCGCGCACATGGCACTTCACCCCCCGCCGCTGCCCACGCTGCCCTACCGCAAGCCCACCCGCGGCCGCGACTACTGGATACTCGACGACGTCCTGCCGGACCCGGACGCCGTACGGGAGCGCTGTCTCGCCCGGGACGACTGGACCGAGGGGTATCCGCACCGGCCCGAGAGCTGGCCGGGTCTGCGCACCATGCCGGGTCTTGATGGCGGTGAACTCGCGCGGGTGGAGCGGCTGGTCGGCAGGGCGACGGGGGCGTCCCGGCTGTGGACGCGGCCCCCGGCGGGCGGTGGCACGTTCAACCACAACTGCGTGCAGGTCGTCGGCGCGGGCGAGTGCGAACCGCGGCCGCACACCGACTCCCGCAGCCTGTGCCGTTACGCGGCGGTGCTGTACCTCAACCCGCGGGTGCCGAAGGGATGCGGGACCAGCTTCTACCGGCAGCGCCTGCCCGGCGGGGCCCTGGGCGGCAATCAGGTGGCCGCCCCGCACAACAATCTCGTCGACGCCCTGGGCACGCGGTTCGTGTCTCCGGACGCCTTCGTCGAGGACGTCCGCGTCCCGCACCGCGCGAACCGGCTGCTCCTGTACTCCGCCAACCTCATCCACACGGCCTCCGCCTACTGGGGCCGGACCCTGGAGGAGAAGCGGATGACAGCTGTCTTCTTCTGGATGGCCTGACTTCGCCGTCCGCAACCTTCCGGACGGCGCGACCTCGGTCCCCGGCGCCCGGGCCCAAGTACCCTGCTGCGCATGCCGGACATGCCGCAGCACGCGCACATCGCCACGGCCGTCCGCTACCACGAGGCAGTGGCGCGCGGTGCCGTCGGCGAGGAGCTGGCCCGCTTCTTCCATGCGGACGCGGTGCAGCACGAGTTCCCCAACGCCCTGTTCCCGGACGGCGTACGGCGGGATCTGAGCGCCGTCCTGGAGAGCGCGGAGCGGGGCCGCGGCGTCATCAGCCACCAGCGGTTCGAGGTGCACAACGCGGTCGCGAGCGGGGACCAGGTGGCCCTGGAGGTGACGTGGACGGGCACGCTCGCCGTCGGCCTCGGCGGCCTGCCCGCCGGGCGGGTGCTGCGCGCCCACATCGCCGTCTTCCTCGAATTCCGCGACGGACGGATCGTCTCCCAGCGGAACTACGACTGCTACGACCCGCTCAACTCTCCCTGAACAGCAGCCCGCTGAGGGCGCGGAACACCTCCTCGGGGTCCCGGCCCCCCACGGGCCCTTCCAGATTGTGGCTCAGCAGCAGCGTGGCGAAGCCGTGGGCCAGGGACCAGGCGGCGGTCCCGGCAAGGCGGGCGTCGGTGCCGCGCTCCGCCGCGGCGAGTCCGCCGACCCCGGCACGCAGCCGGCCGCTCGCGCGCTCCCGTGCCGCGACGAGGTCCGCGTCGTCGGCGCGGAGCAGTTCCGGCGTGAACATCACCTGGAAGTGCGCGGGGTGGTCCAGGGCGAACCGCACGTAGCGCACGCCCTGTTCGCGGAATCCGGCGGCCTCGCCCAGGGACTCGGCGAGCAGCTCGTAGCCCTCCGCCGCGACGGCGGTGAGCAGGCCGGTGCGGTCCTTGAAGTGGTGGGCGGGGGCGGCGTGCGAGACGCCGGCGCGGCGGGCCAGATCGCGCATGCTCAGGGCGCCGGGGCCGTCGGCCGCGATGACGTCGAGGGCCGCCGCGAGCACGGCGCGGCGCAGGTCGCCGTGGTGATAGGTGCGCTGGCTGTCCATGCCAGGCACCTTACGCAGAATCTAGGCATTGACAAGTTCGCCTCGCGAGCGCAATCTAGCCAGTGACAAGTTGCGTGCCCGGCCGATGGCCGACCAGCGGCCGATGACCGGACCACCGGAGGGAACCGTCATGGCGCAAGGACAGGTACAGGAGCCCGGAGCGAACCACGCGGCAGCGCACGCACACGAGGTTCCGTCGGGGCGGGTGCGGCAGCTGTGGCACCTGCTGGAGCCGTTGCACGCCGTCCTCTACTACGCCCCCGAGGCCCTCGACGAGGCGGCGGCGCTCGGCTTCAAGACCGGGGAGCGGTGGCCGAGTTACTTCGCCTGGCGCGCGGCACCCCTGGGCGCGGCCAGCCGCGAACTGGTGACCGCCACGTTCTACAGCTTCCACCCGGACATGGTCGGCGCCCACATCCCCGCCGCCTGGGACCTCGCGGCGCCCGAGGCGGTGCTCGCCGCGCGCCTGCGTGCGGTCGACCGCACGTACCGCGCCGTGCTCGGCGACCACGTCGACAGCCCCGAACTCGCCGAGGCCGCCGCTCTCGCCCGTACGGCAGCGGAAGCGGCCGACACCGCGGGGCGGCCGATCGCCGCCGCCAACGCGGCGCAGCCCTGGCCCAGCGAGCCGCACCTGGTGCTCTGGCAGGCTGCGACGATCCTGCGCGAGCACCGCGGCGACGGACATGTGGCGGCGCTGCTCGCCGCGGGTCTCGACCCGGTCGAGTCGCTCGTCTCCTTCGCCGCCATCGGAGCCGCCCCGACCGAGGCGTTCGCCGGCCGCGCCTGGAGCGAGCAGGACTGGACCGCCGGGCGCCAACGGCTCCTGGAGCGCGGCCTGTTGAACGCCGAGGGCAACGCGACCGAAGCGGGCCGCGCGCTGCGCGCCGAGGTCGAGCTCCGCACCGACGAGCTGGCCGCCCGGCCGTGGCGGGCACTCGGCACGGACCGCGTCGAGCGGCTCTCCGAGCTCCTCGGCACGTACTGGGTGGCGGTTCTGGGCTCGGGCCTGCTGCCCGCGCAGAACACACTGGGCATCGGGAAGGTGTGAGGACAGGCCCCGTTCCCCTTTTGCCCTCCCTTTCTGCGCTCCCTTTCCGCCCTCCCGTCCCTCCCTCTGTGCCGCACCCGGCGCTGTGCGATGGTGGTCGGGTGACGTCGTTGGAAGACCTCGTCCGGCTGCGCCGGGCCCGTGACCTGATGGACCGCGAGTACGCGAAGCCCCTCGACGTCCCCGCCCTCGCCCGCTTCGCCCTCATGTCGCCCGGCCACTTCTCGCGCAGCTTCCGCGCCGCCTACGGCGAGACCCCGTACAGCTATCTCATGACGCGCCGCATCGAGCGCGCCAAGGCGCTGCTACGGCGGGGCGACCTGTCGGTGACAGAGGTCTGCTTCGAGGTGGGCTGTACCTCTCTGGGGTCGTTCAGTTCACGCTTCACCGAGCTGGTCGGCGAGAGCCCGAGCGCCTACCGGGCCCGTGACCACGAGGAGGGCGCGGCCATCCCGGCCTGCATCGCCAAGATCCATACGAGGCCGGTCAGGAATGGACCGGTCAGGAATGGAGAAGCGAAGTCCGACCCCCGCGCCTAGCGTGGAGCGCATGGACATCACACTCTCCACCTGCTTCATCGCCGTCGACGACCACGACAAGGCGCTCGCCTTCTACCGCGACGTCCTCGGCCTGGAAGTGCGCAACGACGTCGCATTCGAAGGGATGCGCTGGGTGACGGTCGGCTCGCCGTCGCAGCCGGACGTGAGCATCGTCCTGGAGCCGCCGCTCGCGGACCCGAACGCCTCGGACGCGGACCGGCAGGCCATGGCCGAGCTCCTGGCGAAGGGCCTGCTGCGCGCCGTCATCTTCACCACCGACGACTGCGACGCCACGTTCGAGCGCATCCGTGCCGCGGGCGGCGAGGTCCTCCAGGAGCCGGTCGACCAGCCCTACGGCGTCCGCGACTGCGCCTTCCGCGACCCCGCGGGGAACATGCTGCGCTTCAACCAGAAGCCCAAGGAGTGAGCCCACTCCGCTACGAGGACCAGCGCATTCAGGCCCCCTTCCTCCCAAGCTCCGTGCCACAACGGCACGTTGAAGGGAGAGAGGGGGCCTGAGGCCGACCAGAGTCCGACCGGAGGACGATCAGAACTCGGTCCGCGCTCGGTCAGCGCACGGTCACCGCGAAGACCGGCGAGTAGGTCTTGCCGCTGACGACCCGCAGCTCGTTCTTGCCCTTGAGGCCCAGCTTGACCCGCAGGCTGTAGGCGCCGGACTTGTTGACGGCCGTGCTCGCGGGCAGCGCCTTCCAGGTGCCGCGCTGCTTCTGCTGCAGGGTGACCTTGCTGCCCGCCTTGATGCCCGTCGCCTTGCCGTTGACGCGCAGCTCCTGCCACGCCTTCACCGTGGTGGCGGACGGCTTGGCGGTGAGCGCGGCCTTGGCCTTGGGCGCGGTGGGCTTGGTCTTCTGGGTGCCCAGCGACTTGCCGGTCTTCGCGTCCCAGATCGCGTACGGCACGCCGCCGCCCTGCGTCTTGCTGTAGACGCGCTTGCCGTCGGCGCTGTAGTAGACGTAGATGCCCTTGTCGTAGACCTGGCCGGGCTTCAGCGTCTTGCCGTCGAACGTGGCCTTGCCGCCCTTGACGGTCACGGACACACCGGCGCCGATGTCGATCGTGACCGGCTTGGCGGGCTTCGCGGGCTTGCTCGTCGCGGCGGCGACGCCGACGTGCGCGGCGGGGGCGTCCGCCATGGCAGCCGCAGCCGGGATCAACAGCGCCGATCCGGTGAGGGCGGCGATGGCGGCGGTACGCAGTGCTCCGTGGCGGTTGGTGGTACGCATGGCGGTGGTGGTCCCCTTCACTGTGTGGTCGTTCGCGCGCCTCCCCGTTGGCGCAGGAGGACAGCGAACCCCCTGCCCCGAGGAGGGGCGTTCCCCCTGCCCTGCAGGGAGGACATAAACGTATGCACCGGGCATTGCAGCCACTGCAAGATCATGTAACGGCCGACCATAGGTCCTTGCACGAGACGGCTACGCTGGGAATCGGTCATCGCGAGCAGGCGCGGGAGTGAGCCCGCCGACGGAGAGGAAAGGAGGCGGTATCGATGGGCAACAGTCCGAGTCCGAGTCCGACACCACGCACCCGACCGCCTCTTCCCGGTACGCACTGACGGCTTTCCAGGCATCCGCCTGTCCGTCCGTGCCGCCGCCCGAACTCCGGGAGGCCGCCATGGCTTTCACACACCAGACCCCCAAGGAGCCGGTCATCCGGCTCACCTTCGACGGCAACTCCACGACGTATCTGCTCGACACCCCGGACGCGCGGCCGGGCGAGAGCGAGTGCGCGGTCTACGACCCGCGGGTCCACGCCGCGTACGTTCTCGCCCAACAGGGCCACCGGACGAGCTGGTTGGCCGCCCACCTCGGTCTGCCGCGGACCGTGGTGCGGCAGATCGTCGCGCTGGCCCGCCCGACTCCCCCGCCCACTCCCCTCGCCGACCGGTCCTTCGGGGTCCACTACTGAGGCACCGGGGCCACGGTCCGCCGCAGCGCCAGCACGCCCCCGACCCCCGGGACGACGGCGCGCCATCGGGCGCCCGGCGCCGTGGCCTGCGGCAGGGCCCAGGCCGAAACGATCACGGCGAGGTAGGCGGTGCCGTGCAGCGGGCCCAACAGGGCGGAGAGGGACGGCACATGCGCGGTGAAGAGATTGACCAGGAGGGCCGCGAGGGACCCGGCCTCGGCAATAGCCGCGATGCGCAGGGGGCGTGGGGGCCGCAAGGTACGCGGGGGCCGCAGGGTGCGCACGGGATCACGCCCCCGTCGTGGAGCCGGGGCGGACGATCATCAGGACGACGACCACCGCCCAGAGGACGTTGAAGATCCCGGTCAGCATGGCGAGCCGGGCCGCCAGGGGCCGGAGCGCGACCGGCTCCGCCGTCGCACCCGGTCGCGGAGCCGCACCCGGCTGCGAAGTCGTACCCGCCTCCGCCGTCGCACTCGGCTCCGCCTTCCCCTCCTGCCCGCTCCCGGCCCGGCTCAACAGCCGCTCCTGCGCGGGCAGGACGCCCAGGCCGAGGAGCGCGGCGGCGACGGCGGTCAGGACGAGCGAGGCGATGAGCCACGCGTCCCCGAGCACGCCGAGCTGGACGGCGGTGGCCAGGCCGAACACCGGGACGGCGAGCCCGGCGACGGCGTACCCGCGGCAGACGCGGTGCAGCAGCGCCGCGATCCCGGCGGACCGCCCGTCCCCGTCGTCGGCCCCGGCGGCGCGCACCGCGTAGCGCGGAAACATCGAGGCGGCGACGGTGATCGAGCCGACCGCCAGGATCGCCACGAGGACATGCACGGACAACAGCAGCTTGGTCACTGCGGACCTCCAAGCCGGAACAGGAGCTGAATATGTTGGCTGCCAATACATACACTGCCTACACCCACCTTGTGTAGGCTGCCTACCCATGAAGGCGGATGCGGTGCGAGGGCACCTCGATGGACTGCTGCTGGCCGTGCTGGAGCCGGGCCCGCTGCACGGCTACGCGATCATCACCGCGGTGCAGCGCCGCAGCGGTGGCGTACTGGAGCTGCGCACCGGGACGATCTACCCGGCCCTGAACCGGCTCGAGCGGCTCGGCCTGCTGAGCAGCAGCTGGCAGTCCGAGGGCGAGCGGCGGCGCCGCGCTTACGAGCTCACGGACGCGGGGCGCGCTTCGCTCGCGGGCGAGCGGACGGCGTGGAGCGAGTTCACGCAGGCGATCGGCTCGGTCCTCAACCCCGGCGCGCAGCCCGGGAGTTCCGGCACCCGGCCCGGGCTCGCGACATGAGCGGTCCAAGGCCGGGGGCGGTCCCCATGAGCAAGCAAGCAGCGGACCCCGTCGAGGAGCACGTCGCGGCCCTGAGCGCCGCCCTGCACGGGCCGCCCCGCGCCAAGTCCCGGCTGGTCGAGGAGCTCCGCGACGGCCTGGTGGACACGGCCGCCGCCCACGCCGCCGAGGGCATGCCCCACGAGGCGGCGGCACGGGAGGCGGTACGGGAGTTCGGCGCCGTCGACGAGCTGGTGTCCAGCTGCCAGCGGGAGTTGACGATCGCCCAGGCCCGGCACACCGCCCGCGCCGTGGCCCTCACCGCGCCCTTCCTCGTCGGCTGCTGGGCCCTGGCCTGGAACGCCGGCCATCCGCAGGCGTCGCCACTACCGCGCACGGCTCAGCTGATGGCGGTGCACCTGGCGGGTGTCGCGCTGGTCGCCGCGCTGCTGGCGGCGGTGACCCTGGCCGTCACGGGCACGCTCGCCCGCCACCTCCCCACGCCGCGGGGGCTGCCGCGCGTGGTCGCCTGGGCCGGGACCACGGCCAGCACCGCCATGGCGGTCACGGCCCTCGTGCTCGCCACCGGCGCGGCCCTCGCCACCAACTGGCCGCTGCTCGCCTTCGCCGGGGTGCTCGCGGCGGCCTCGCACGCGGCGGTGGCGGCCTCCGCGCGCGCCTGCCGCCGCTGTGCACGGCTGCCCCAACTGCTCTGACGGCGGCGGACGGTCGGCCCGGGTCCCGTGATGCAACGGTTACGGGCCCGTGAGCGGTTCGCCGTCCCCACCTGCCAAGACTTGCTCCATGCCGGATGAAGATCGTCTCCACGGGAGCCATAGGAACCATGGGAGCCATGGGAGCCATGGGAGCCACGGAAGTCGCTGGGGCCAAGAAAGCCCTGGGAGCCTCCGGGACCGCTGGGCCCGGCGGACCTCGCGGCTCCAGCGGCTCCGGCGGCTCCGGCGGCTCCGGCGGCTCCGGCGGCTCCGGAAGCGTCTCCTCGTACCGAGCCTCGCGCTCCTCGCCGCCGGGGCACTGCTGCTCGCCTCCGGTTGCACGGGCGAGGGCGGGCACGGCGACGACCGGGGCGAGCGGACGGCCGCGCTCGGCCTCTGCAAGGCCACGCCGAGCGCACGCCCCACACCGACCGGCACGACCACCCCGGCCCGCGACCGGTCCGAGCCCCCACGCAAGACCAAACCCAAACCCAAGCCCAAAGCCGAAGCCGAGCTCAAAGCCGAAGCCGAGCTCAAAGCCGAAGCCAAACCCAAGCCGTTCAACCGGGACGACTTCAACGGCGACGGACGCGGCGACCTCCTGCTCGGCGAACTCGGCCCCGACACCGACCAGTTCATGCTGCTCGGCTCCCCCGCCGGTGCCGCCGCCGGTGCCGCCACCGACCGCCGTGTCCCCGTCACCGGCCGTTTCCCCGAACTGGACAAGACCTCGTCGGGCGACGGCGCGTACAGGTACGAAGTGGCGGAGACCGCCGACTGGGACGGCGACGGCAGCGCAGACATCCTGTACCGGGCGCAGATCAAGACTCGGGACGACGGCCGCCGCACCCCGTACAAGGAAGGCATCCTCTGGGGTGGCAAGGACGGCAAAGGCGGCAAGGAGGGCGTGAGCGGGTCCTTCACCCGGCTTCCCGTCTCGGACGCGCCGCCCGTCTCGGCGGGTGACTTCGACGGCGACGGCCACGCCGACCTGGCCTCCGGCCCCTTCGAGGCGACCAAGGATGCGGACAACGACGTGCGGTGCGCGGCCATCGACTACGGCCCGTTCGACCGGAGCGGCCGCCCCGCCGAGCGCCGGTACGTGGACATCACCCGGCGCGGCACGGTCTCCGCGTACACCTTCACCGCGGGCGACTTCGACGGCGACGGCCGGGACGAGTTCTTCACCACCGGATTCCGAGCCGTGGGCGAGGAGGTCACGGACGAGACGTCGCCCGACGTGTACGTCGACGCCTCGTACTACCGCGTGGGCACGGACCGTTCCGTCGAGCGCGTCGGGGACCTCAAGGCCCTCGGGCACGGCGCGGACACCCACTACGACCCGGAGGGCAGCGACGACGGGCCCGCCGCGCTGGGGCCGTCCGGCTCCCTCGACGCCTACCTCACCGCTGACTTCGGCGGCAACGGCCGCGCCGACGTCATGGTCCCCGGCAAGGACCGGCGGACCGGCAACCCGCACGTCCTGTACGGCGGCGCGGGCGGACCCGGCACCGGGCGCGCGGCCACCGAGGGTCCGCTGCACGACAGCGTGGCCGTCGGCGACGTGAACGGCGACGGCCGCGACGACCTCGTCACCGGCGACTTCGGCGACCCGCTCCACCAGGCCGGGAGTGTGAGCGTGTTCCTGGGCGGCGGGCGTGGCCTCGCCCGGCAGGCCGCGGTCACCTTCGACCGTACGGATGTGGGCATGGCCGACGTCCGCCCGCAGGGCGACGCCGACCGGGACCGGTTCGGCAGCGGACTGCGACTCGCCGACCTGGACGGCGACGGCTGCGACGAACTGGCCGTCCACACCGCTGACTTCAAGGGCCGCAGCGGGCAGCGCGGCTACTACGTCATCCCCGGGAGCGAGGACGGGCTCCGCGTCGAGCGGGCCCTGCACGTGCCGAGCTGAGCCTCTCGGGCAGGCGCCCGGCCACCACCCCTGCCACCACCCCTGTCGCCGCCCCTACCTGCGCCCGCCGAACTCCCAGTCGTGGACCTCGATGTCGGCGTACCGCTCCGGGGTCAGGACGGCACGGGCCGCCCGCGCGTCCGGAGCCTCGACGAGGGCGGCCGTGCCCAGCCAGGCCGTGCCGTCGTCCGACAACAGCGGGCCGTACGCGATGAGTTCAGCGCGGCCGTCGGGCACCTCGACGTCAGCGGGCTCGCCGGAGCCGAGGCCCAGCACCAGGTACCGGTTGCCGCCGGTCGGGCCCCCGGGGAAGTCCCACATGGTGCGCCCCAGGAGGTTCCGCCACCGGCGCACGAGCACGTCCCGGTAGGCGCCGGCCTGGTAGTTGGGCTCGTCGAAGGCGAATGCGCGGGCGGCGGCGGGGTCCGGCAGGTCGACGATGTGCACGCTGCCCGAGGGGGTCTCGCCGTCCTCGGCGAAGGTCGGGCCGCGCGCGATCAGCTCCTTCGCGTACCGGTCCATATAGGACCAGTGTTCCTCGATCAGCTCCTCGCGCAGCGCGAGCGAATCGGGGCGGTCACGGTGGTAGCAGAGGAACTCCATGGCCAGACTGTCGCCGACGTGCCCCGCGAGCACAACTCATATCCGGCGCCCGCCCCGTCCGTGCCTCCGCCACCGGCCCCGCACCGCTGCCTAGAGTGTCCGGAATGTGGCACGACATGATGACCTCCGGCATCCCGTACGCCGAGAAGGCCGCCCGCACCGTCCTCGTCTACCTGGCCCTCGTCGTGCTGCTGCGCATCGTGGGCAAGCGCGGCATGGCGCAGCTCAACACCCTCGACCTGGTCGTCATGCTGCTGCTGTCGAACGTCGTGCAGAACGCCATCATCGGCGACGACAACTCCCTGGTCGGCGGCCTGTTCGGGGCCGCGGTGCTGCTGGCCGTCGACGCGCTGCTGGTGCGCTGGGCCGCCCAGTTCGACTGGGTGTTCCGGCTCCTGGAGGGCACCCCGACCGTCCTGGCCCGCGACGGGCACTATGACGAACGGGCCGTACGGCACCAGGGCCTGCGCCGCGGCGACCTCGACGTCGCGGTGCGCTCGCAGGGCGGCGACAGCATCGCCGAGACGTCCCTCATGGTCCTGGAGCCCGGCGGCACCCTGGTCGTCGAGCTGAAGCACGGCGACCAGGTCGCCGACAAGGCGGACATCGCGCAGCTGCGCGCCGAACTGGCCCGCCTGGAGCGGCGGTTGGGATGACTCCTCACCCGCGTGCGGGTGAGGTCAGCCCGTCGAGCGCGAGGTCAGTCCGTCGAGGATGAGGCCGAGGAGGCGATCGGCCTGGTCGCGCCGGTCCGGATCCGACGAGGTGAGGGCGATGCCGGCGAGCGCGGCGAACAGGTCGGTGGGGCGGATGTCGGTCCGGAAGGCGCCGGATTCGGTCCCGGCTTCCATGAGAGCGACGATGGCCTTCTGGATCAACTCCCGACTGTGGCCGTACGGATCGCCCCCGGAGGCGACGACGGCGCGCAGGGCGTCGGCCATGCCGCGCTTCGCGGTGGCGTAGTCGACGAAGCGGCCCATCCAGGCGCGCAGGGCCTCGCGGGGCGGCATGGCTGCCAGCAGTTCGGGGGCGGCGTCGCAGAGCCGCGCCACTTCATTGCGGTAGGCCGCCTCGATCAGGGCTTCGCGGGTGGGGAAGTTGCGGTAGAGGGTGCCGGTCCCCACGCCCGCTTCTCTCGCGATGCGTTCGAAGTGCGCGTTCAACCCCTCCTCGGTGAACACGCGTACCGCGGCGGCCAGGATCTTCTCCCGGTTGCGCTGCGCGTCGGCCCTCAGCGGGCGTCCCGTCTCCCGTGCCATCGGCGGCCCGCTCCCTCGCTCCCTCGCCTCCTTGCTAAGTGGAGGGTACTCCACTTACGGTGAGGCTAAGTGGCGGCGCCTCCACTTTCGCGCTGTCCACCCCACGCGAAGGAACACAGTCATGTCAGAGATCGAGGAAATCGCGGGCGTCAAGGGCATCGAGAGCACCAAAGGCATCGACGGCATCGAAGGCATCGAAGGCATCGAGGGAAAGGTCGTCGCCATCACGGGCGCCGGGAGCGGCATCGGCGAGGCGACGGCCCTGTTGCTCGCCGAGCGCGGTGCGAAGGTCGTGCTCGGTGCGCGGCGGCCGGACCGGCTCGAAGCCGTGGCCGCCCGGATCGAGAAGGCGGGCGGTCAGGTCGCCCACGTCCCCACGGACGTGACGCGCCGCGACGACCTGACCCGGCTCGTCGACGTGGCCCGTGAGCGGTTCGGCCGGCTCGACGTCCTGGTCAGCAACGCCGGGGTCGGCCTGATCTCGCCGCTGGACGAACTCCGCGTCGAGGACTGGGAGGAGATGATCGACGTCAACTTCAAGGGCGTCCTGTACGGGATCGCCGCGGCTCTCCCCGTCTTCCGCAGCCAGGGCTCCGGGCACTTCGTCCACACCGTCTCCACCGCCGGGCTGCGCATCGTGCCGCTCCAGTCGGTGTACGCCGCCACGAAGAACGCGGTGCGGACCGTCTCCGAAGGGCTGCGCCAGGAAGCGGGCGACAGCCTGCGCGTCACGGTCGTCTCGCCCGGCGTCACGCGCACGGAGTTCGCGGACCGCATGGCGCCCGAGGTACGGGACCAACTCGGCGCGGCCATGGGCGACATCGGCATCCCGCCCGAGGCCGTCGCCCGCGCCGTCGCGTTCGCGATCGAGCAGCCCGCGAGTGTCGATGTCGGGGACATCGTGGTGCGGCCGACGGCGCAGGGCTAGGGCCTGCGTGCTTCTGTCCCTGGCGAGCCTTACGGGACCTACAGGCCGAGTTCGACCTCGAACTCGCCGGCCTCGAGGATCTGCTTGACCGTGGTCAGGTAGCGGGCGGCGTCGGCGCCGTCGACCAGGCGGTGGTCGTAGGACAGGGTCAGGTAGACCATGTCGCGCACGGCGATGGTCTCGCCGAGGTCCGGGTGGTTGATGACCACCGGGCGCTTGACGGTGGCGCCGATACCCAGGATGCCGACCTGGTTGGGGGGCACGATGATCGTGTCGAACAGGGCGCCGCGCGAGCCGGTGTTGGAGATGGTGAAGGTCGCCCCGGACAGCTCGTCCGGGGTGATCTTGTTGCCCCGGACCTTGCCGGCGAGGTCGGCGGTGGCCTTGGAGATGCCGGCCAGGTTCAGGTCACCCGCGCCCTTGATGACCGGGGTCATCAGGCCCTTCTCGGAGTCGACGGCGATGCCGATGTTCTCCGAGTCGTGGTAGGTGATGGTGCCCTCGTCCTCGTTGATGCGGGCGTTGACGACCGCGTGGGCCTTGAGTGCCTGGGCGGCGGCCTTGACGAAGAACGGCATCGGGGACAGCTTGACGCCCTCGCGGGCGGCGAAGGAGTCCTTGGCCTGCGCCCGCAGCTTCATGATCTTGGTGACGTCCACCTCGACCATGGAGGACAGCTGCGCCTGGCCGTGCAGGGCCTTCATCATGTTGTCGCCGATGACCTTGCGCATGCGGGTCATCTTGACGGTCTGGCCGCGCAGTTCGGACGCCTGGATGGCCGGAGCCTTCGAAGCAGCGGCCGGAGCCTTCGCGGCGGCCGGGGCCGGGGCGGCGGTCTTGGCGGCCTCGGCGGCGGCCAGCACGTCCTGCTTGCGGATGCGGCCGCCGACACCGCTGCCCTTGACCTGGGCGAGGTCCATGCCGTTCTCGGTGGCGAGCTTGCGCACCAGCGGGGTGACGTAGGCGCCGTCGTCGGCCGGGGTCACCGCGGCCGGAGCAGCTGGAGCAGCCGGAGCAGCCGGAGCAGCCGGGGCCGCGGGGGCGGCCGGGGCCGCGGGAGCCGCCGGAGCCGGGGCGGCGGGCTGAGCCGGGGCCGGGGCAGCGGCGGCGGGCGCGGCCGGAGCAGCCGGAGCCGCGGGGGCGGCGGGCTGGGCCGGAGCGGCCGGGGCAGCGGCGGGCGCGGCCGGGGCAGCCGGAGCGGCACCGGGAGCGCCGATGACGGCGAGCTTGGCGCCGACCTCAGCGGTCTCGTCCTCGCCCACGACGATCTCGAGCAGCACGCCCGCGGTCGGGGCGGGGATCTCGGTGTCGACCTTGTCCGTGGAGACCTCGAGCAGCGGCTCGTCCTCCGCGACCTCCTCGCCGACCTCCTTCAGCCAGCGCGTCACCGTGCCCTCGGTGACCGACTCGCCCAGGGCGGGCAGGGTCACGTCGGTGCCGGAGGCGCCACCGGCCGGAGCGGCGGCGGGGGCGGCGGGGGCGGCGGGGGCGGCCGGAGCCGCGGGGGCCTCGGCGGCCGGGGCCGGAGCAGCCGCGGGGGCGCCGGAGCCGTCGTCGATGACGGCCAGCTCGGCGCCGACCTCGACGGTCTCGTCCTCGGCGACCTTGATGGAGGCCAGGACGCCGGAAGCGGGGGAGGGGATCTCGGTGTCGACCTTGTCGGTCGACACCTCGAGCAGCGGCTCGTCGGCCTCGACGCGCTCGCCTTCGGCCTTCAGCCAACGGGTGACAGTGCCCTCGGTGACGCTCTCGCCGAGCGCCGGAAGGGATACGGAAACCGCCATGGTTTCTGTTGCTCCTTACGAAAGATCAGGTATGTGGTCGTCGCGCCCGTGTGACTGAAGGTCAGTCGTGGGAGTGCAGAGGCTTGCCCGCGAGGGCGAGGTGCGCCTCGCCGAGCGCCTCGTTCTGCGTCGGGTGAGCGTGGATGAGCTGCGCGACCTCGGCGGGCAGCGCCTCCCAGTTGTAGATCAGCTGCGCCTCGCCGACCTGCTCGCCCATGCGGTCGCCGACCATGTGGACGCCGACCACGGCACCGTCCTTGACCTGGACGAGCTTGATCTCGCCCGCGGTCTTGAGGATCTTGCTCTTGCCGTTGCCCGCGAGGTTGTACTTCAGAGCGACGACCTTGTCCGCGCCGTAGATCTCCTTGGCCTTGGCCTCGGTGATGCCGACGGAGGCGACCTCGGGGTGGCAGTACGTCACCTTCGGCACGCCGTCGTAGTCGACCGGGACGGTCTTGAGACCGGCCAGCCGCTCCGCTACCAGGATGCCCTCTGCGAAGCCGACGTGCGCGAGCTGGAGCGTCGGGACCAGGTCGCCCACGGCCGAGATGGTCGGGACGTTGGTCTGCATGTACTCGTCGACCAGGACATAGCCGCGGTCCATGGCGACGCCCTGCTCCTCGTAGCCGAGACCGGCGGAGACCGGGCCGCGGCCGATGGCGACGAGCAGCACCTCGGCCTCGAAGGTCTTGCCGTCGGCGAGGGTCACGCGGACGCCGTCCTGCGTGTACTCGGCCTTCTCGAAGAAGGTGCCGAGGTTGAACTTGATGCCGCGCTTGCGGAACGCGCGCTCAAGAAGCTTGGAGCTGTTCTCGTCCTCGACCGGGACGAGGTGCTTGAGGCCCTCGATGACGGTGACGTCGGTGCCGAAGGACTTCCACGCCGAGGCGAACTCGACGCCGATGACGCCGCCGCCCAGGATGATCGCGGACTGCGGGACGCGGTCCAGGGTCAGGGCGTGGTCCGAGGAGATGATGCGGTTGCCGTCGATCTCCAGGCCCGGCAGCGACTTCGGCACGGAGCCGGTCGCGAGGAGCACGTGGCGGCCCTGGACGCGCTGGCCGTTCACGTCCACCGAGGTCGGGGAGGAGAGCTTGCCCTCGCCCTCGATGTACGTCACCTTGCGGGAGGCGACGAGACCCTGCAGGCCCTTGTAGAGGCCCGAGATCACGTCGTCCTTGTACTTGTGGACGGCCGCGATGTCGATGCCCTCGAAGGTGGCCTTGACGCCGAACTGGTCGGCCTCGCGCGCCTGGTCGGCGATCTCGCCGGCGTGCAGCAGGGCCTTCGTGGGGATGCAGCCGTTGTGCAGGCAGGTGCCGCCGAGCTTGTTCTTCTCGATCAGTGCGACGTCCAGGCCCAGCTGCGCTCCGCGCAGGGCCGCGGCGTAACCGCCGCTACCACCGCCGAGGATCACTAGGTCGAAAACGGTGCTGGCGTCGTTCGCCACGTCACGTCCTCCATGCATGTGCGCCGTACGCCGGACCGCTCTCCCCGGGGGTTGACCGGTCGGTCGGCTGGTATTCGGCCGCTCTTGTTTCGGCCCTGTGGTGGGGGCCCTGTCCTGCCGAGAACCCATCTTCGCACTTGTCGGCGAGAGACGGGACGCCGGGCCGGGCTGTGAGATGGCTGATCGCCTGGTGCAGGGGGTTACTCCTGCGTGTGAACCTACGGATTTCGTTCAGGGCGAAATCACCGCGGGCCCGGACAAGGTGTGAGACACGACGTGAGGCCCCGGGCGTCGTCGTCCGGGGCCTCACAGCGTGCGGTGAGTCCGTATCAGCCCAGGTCACCGGAGGCGGTACGTTCCGCCAGCCGGACCAGGGTGCGGACCGCCGAGCCGGTGCCGCCCTTGGGGGTGTAGCCGAAGGGGGCGCCCTCGTGGAAGGCCGGGCCCGCGATGTCCAGGTGAGCCCAGGTGATGCCCTCGCCCACGAACTCCTGCAGGAACAGGCCGGCCACCAGGCCGCCGCCCATGCGCTCGCCCATGTTGGCGATGTCGGCGGTGGGGGAGTCCATGCCCTTGCGCAGGTGCTCCGGCATCGGCATCGGCCAGGACGGCTCGCCGACCTCCTCGGCGATCTCGTGGACCGCGGTGCGGAAGGCGTCGTCGTTGGCCATGATCCCGTACGTGCGGTTGCCGAGGGCCAGCACCATGGCGCCGGTCAGCGTGGCCACGTCGACGATGGCGTCCGGCTTGTCCTCGGACGCCTTGGCGAGCGCGTCGGCCAGGACCAGGCGGCCCTCGGCGTCGGTGTTGAGGACCTCGACGGTCTTGCCGCTGTACATCCGCAGGACGTCGCCGGGGCGGGTCGCGGAGCCGGACGGCATGTTCTCGGCGAGCGCCAGCCAGCCCGTGACGTTCACGTCGAGCTTGAGACGGGCGGCGGCGACGACGGCGGCGAACACGGCGGCGGCGCCGGCCATGTCGCACTTCATCGTCTCGTTGTGCCCGGCGGGCTTCAGCGAGATGCCGCCCGAGTCGTACGTGATGCCCTTGCCGACGAACGCGAGGTGCTTCTTCGCCTTGGAAGACGTGTACGAGAGCTTGACCAGGCGCGGCCCGGCCGCCGAGCCGATGCCGACGCCGAGGATGCCGCCGTAGCCGCCCTTGGCGAGCGCCTTCTCGTCGAGCACCTGGACCTTGATGCCGTGCTCCTTGCCGGCGGCCTGGGCGACGGCGGCGAACGCCTCGGGGTTGAGGTCGTTCGGCGGGGTGTTGACCAGGTCGCGGGCGCGGTTGAGCTCCTCGGCCACGGCGATCGCGTTCTCGACCGCCGCCTTGTACGCCTTGTCGCGGGGCTTGCCGCCGAGCAGGGCGACCTCGCCGAGCGGGCCCTTGGCGTCCTTGGCGCCCTTCTTCGCGGACTTGGCGCCGATCTGGTCCTTGTACGCGTCGAAGGAGTACGCGCCGAGCAGCGCGCCCTCGGCGATGGCGCCGGCGTCGTCGGCGTCCTCGAGGGGCAGCGCGAACGCGGCCTTCTTGGTGCCGGTGAGGGCGCGCGCGGCGGTGCCGGCGGCGCGGCGCAGGGCGTCCGTGCCGTACGTCTCGTCCTTCTCCGGGACCGTGCCGAGACCGACCGCGAGGACGACCGGCGCCTTGAACCCGGTGGGCGCGGGCAGCTTCGTCACCTCACCCTCGCCGCCGGTGGCGCCGAGGGTCTCCAGGACGGAAGCGAGCTTGCCGTCGTACGCCTTGTCCACGGACTCGGCGCCGGGGGCGACGACCGGGGCCCCCTTGGAGCCCTTCGCGACACCGACGACGATCGCGTCGGCGCGCAGCCCGGACGCGGCCGCGGTGCTGAGAGTCAGAGCAGTCACGGTGGTGAGGTCCCTCTTTCGGTGAGTTTCTGGCGGGCTGGGGTGGGAGCCCGTCGCGAGCCTACGCCCGTAAGCGCTGCGGTGCGCCTCACGGTCCGTGTTCGGCGCGGTGCACCGGCCGCGGTCAGGCGGCGGCCAGAGGCCGGGCCGGCAGGCCGAGACCGGTGACCGCGGTCCCGGCCACCCGGTCGGCGAGGGAGCGACCGGTCGGCGTGAGCGCGGCGAGGGCGTTGGCGAGGAAGACGAACACCGCGATGAGCCAGCACAGCACGGACAGCAGGAACTCGCCCTCCACCAGCAGGCAGCAGGCGAAGGAGTACACCGCCACGTCGGCCGCGGTCGACACCCCGGCCCGCAGCGCGGCCCGGCTCGGTGTGCTCGGCGCGACGCGCATGCCCGCCAGGGCCTTGCCGAGCGTGCGCCCGATGAGCGTCAGGCACAGCCACTGGTAGAGGAACGTGGCGAGGACCAGGATCCCGAACGCCTGCTCCACGTAGAGGACCGATTCGTTCCACACGTGCCGGGCCGTGTCGATGACGTCGCCGCGCGAGGTGAGGATCCACCAGGCGGACTTGTCGCCGAGCTCGGGCACGTCGGTGACGAGGGCGGAGATGCGGTGGAAGGTGAACACGGCGAGTCCGATCGCCGCCGCGAACACCAGCGCGAAGTCGATGAGCCAGGCCACGGCGCGGCGTAGTTTCGGCATGAACATCCCTATGGTGAGCGGCAGTTGAGTCAGCCGATCAGCGTAGCGAGGGACCCGGCACGCGCCCCAGTGATCCGTTCAACTGCTCAGCCGAGCGCGAGGACCACCAGCGCCGTGGTCGCGGCGGTCTCGGCGAGGCCCCCGAAGACATCCCCGGTGATGCCGCCGAACCTGCGCACGCAGTGGCGCAGCAGGAGCTGGGCCGCCCCGCAGGCGGCGAGCACGGCGAGGACGCAGCGCCCGATGTCGTACGGGCCGAAGAGCGCGCCGGTGCCCGCGGCCGCGCAGCCGGCGGCGGTGAGCACGAGGAGCGCGGCCCGCGTCGGCACGGTGCCCGCGACGGCGGCTCCGAGGCCCTCGGGGCGGGCCGGGGGAACTCCGCTGCGGGCGGCCAGGGTCAGGGCGAGCCGGGCCGCGGTCGCGGAGAGCGCGGCGGCCGCGGCGCCGCGCGCCCAGCTCTCCTCGTACAGCTGGAAGAGGACGGCGACCTGGGCGAGCAGCACGAACAGGAGCGTGAGGACGCCGAACGGGCCGATGTCCGACTGCTTCATGATGCGCAGCGCGTCCTCGGCGGGCTTGGCGCTGCCGAGCCCGTCGGCGGTGTCGGCGAGCCCGTCGAGGTGCAGCCCCCGGGTGAGCGCGGCGGGCACGGCCGCGGTGGCCACCGCCGCGAGCAGCGGCCCGGCCCCGAGCGCGAGCAGCACCCCGCCGACGGCGGCCGCGCACAGCCCGACGACGAGCCCCGCGACCGGAGCGCAGAGCATGCCCCGGCGGGCGGCGTCGCGGTCCCAATAAGTGACCGTCACGGGGAGCGCGGTGAGCGTGCCGAAGGCGAACCGGATCCCCTCGGGAAGGGGGGAGCGACGGGGGGAGCGGGGCATCGCGGAAGGGTACCTCCGGGGCCCGTGGCCCGAGGGCCGGTGGGGGCTCCCGGACTGCGAGCGGCGCCCGGGGAACGCAGGATGGCCCCATGGATTGGTGGCAGCGGAACGTCATCGAGCCGGGCAAGCTGCCCTTGCTGCTCGCGCTCGCCGCCTTCGTGCTGTCGTTCGTCGTGACGCGGACCATCACCCGGCTCATCAAGGCGGGCAAGGGGCCGTTCCGCAACATCACCACCGGGGACGTGCACGTCCACCACGTCGTGCCCGGGATCTTCCTCATGCTCGTCGGCGGGTTCTGGGCGGTGGCGGCGGGGCGGCACAGCACGGGCGCGATGGTGGCCGCGGTGATCTTCGGCATCGGGGCGGGTCTTGTGCTCGACGAGTTCGCGCTGATCCTGCACCTGGACGACGTGTACTGGAGCGACCAGGGCCGCAAGAGCGTGGAGGTGGTGATCCTCACGGCGGCCCTGATCATCCTGATCCTCACCGGCTTCTCGCCGTTCGGGATCGAGGACATGTCGGCCTCCGACCGCCGCAACCGGCCGGTGTTCGCCTTCAACGTCGCCCTCAACTGCTGCTTCGCCCTGGTCGCGCTGATGAAGGGCAAGCTGCGCACGGCGCTCATCGGGATGGTGGTGCCGTTCGTCGCGATCATCGGCGCGGTCCGGCTGGCCCGGCCCGGTTCGAACTGGGCGCGGCGCTTCTACGCCAACCGGCCGCGCGCCCGGGCCCGCGCGGGGCTGCGCGCCTACCGGCACGACAAGCGCTGGGCGGGCCCCAACCGCCGGCTTCAGAACTGGATCGGCGGTTTCTCCTCGGACCCGCCCGCGGAGCCGGCGTCCGAGCCGGGGGAGGGGCGCGACCGGGACACGGCGTCGCCCCGCCGGTGACGCCAGGTGGAGACCAGGCACACCGCCGCCACCGCGGCGATCGCCGCGATGTGCTCGCGGCCCGCGAGGTTGTTCTTGACGAGCACCTCGCCCACCATCACCACGGTCACGAGCGCCGCCGTGAAGTACGCCCGGTAGCGCCAGCACACGAACACCGCGAGCCCGACGACGGCCGCCGACGGTCCGGTGTCGACGACCTGCGCGTCCGACGCGGGCAGGCCCACCGGGTTGTCGGGCCCGAGCGCGATGCCGATCCGCGCGTACAGCGTCCCGGCGAGCGTCGCCGCGTACCCGATGACGAGCGTGCGCCACCAGCCGAGGCAGATCTCCGCGATGCCGAAGACCAGCAGGATCTGTGCGAGCGCGCCCCACACGGGCAGATCGAGGGCCGGTACGAAGAGGGAGAGCGGGGTGCGGACGAGGGCGAGCCAGAGGGGCTCCTCGGCGCGCACGGAGCCGATGTTCTGGACGAACTGGTAGCCCCAGGACTGGTTCTGGGTGAACTGCAGCAGCGCGGTGAGGCAGACCGCGCCGAGCGTCATCGGGACCGCCCGCCACTTCCGGGCGACGAGCCCGTCGCGCACCGTCGAGAAGAGCGGGCCCCATTCGGCGCGGGCGAGGCGGGCGATGGTGCTCATCGGGGGGACTCCAGGTGTTTTCGGTGCAGCCACTTCGGCAGGCCGGGAGCTTCCAGGAAGCCCTCGGCCCGGGCGGACGCGACGCCGATGCGCAGCAGGTCGCCGCTCTTCTCGAAGAGGAGGAAGCGCGGTTCCCAGATGGGCCGGTACTTGGCGTTGGCGCGGTACAGCGACTCGATCTGCCACCAACGCGAGAAGAAGCTGAGCAGCGACCGCCACAGGCGGAGGACCGGGCCCGCGCCGAGTCGCGAGCCACGTTCGAAGACGGAACGGAACATGGCGAAGTTGAGCGAGACCTGGGTGATCTTGATCTCGGCGGCCCGCTGCAGGAGTTCGATCACCATGAACTCCATCAGGCCGTTCTCGGAGTCCCGGTCACGCCGCATCAGATCCAGCGAGAGCCCGTTCGGCCCCCACGGCACGAACGAGAGCAGCGCCCTCAACTGCCCCTCGCCATCGGTGCATTCGAGCATCACGCAGCGCCCGTCGGCCGGGTCGCCGAGCCGCCCGAGCGCCATCGAGAAGCCCCGCTCGGTGGCCCCGTCGCGCCAGTCGTCGGCGAGCTTCACGAGCTGCGCCATCTCGTCGTCGGGGATGTCCTCGTGCCGCCGGATGCGGACTTCGTAACCGGCGCGCCTGACGCGGTTGTACGCCTGCCGGACGGTCCGCATGGCCCGCCCCTCCAGCGTGAACTCCGCAGTCTCGACGATGGCTTCGTCCCCCAGCTCCAGCGCGTCGAGGCCGTGCCGGGCGTAGATGGTGCCCGCCTCCTCGCTCGCGCCCATCACCGCCGGGATCCAGCCCTGCACCCGGGCCTGCGCCAGCCACGGCTCGATCGCGCCCGGCCATGCCTCGGGGTCGCCGATCGGATCGCCGGAGGCCAGCGAGACGCCGCTGACCACGCGGTAGGCGACCGCGGCCTTGCCGGTCGGCGACCACACCACGCTCTTCTCGCGGCGCAGCGAGAAGTAGCCCAGCGAGTCGCGCTCGCCGTGCCGTTCGAGCAGCTCGCGCAGCCGGGCCTCGTCCTGTGGGGTGAGCGGGTCGACGGCCTTGCGGGAGCGGAACGCCGCGTACAGGACGGCCAGGAGCAGCAGCGTGCTCAGGACGTTGATGGTGACGTTGACCCAGCCGGGGGTGGTGATGCCGGGGAAGCGGGAGTCGTCGGCGGCGAGCGAGACCAGGCGCATCGTGCCGTAGCGCCAGCGGTCCAGGAAGGTCGAGCGGTGGTCGTCCTGCGCGTGGTTGGTGACGGTGACCAGGAGCGCGGCGAGCAGCGAGGTGACCAGGAGACCGCCCACCGCGACGGCCGCCGCGAGCTTGGGGTTGGAGCGGTCGCCGCGGGCGTAGAACTCGCGGCGGCCGAGCAGCAGCGCGCCGAAGAAGCCCGCGGTCAGGGCGAGCGAGATCCAGTTCTGCGCGTACTGGTTGATCTCCGGGAAGAACATCGCGAACGCGAAGAGCAGCAGGAAGAGGCCGCTCAGCACGGTGTTGAGGATCCAGGCGGCGCGCTTGCGGCGGCGCATGGTGATGGCCAGGAACATCGTGAAGACGCCCGAGGCGAACCCCGCGGTCAGCAGATACGGGGTGAAGTAGTTCTCGGTGTTGTGCCGCCGCAGGTCCTGGCCGAGCGAGACCCAGACCGCGCTGAGGAAGTTGATGAACGTGACGGCGCGCAGATACCAGACGGAGAGCGCGGCGGCCCTGCGTGAGGTGGGGCTGCTGTGAGGTTGTATTGCGTGTGCGGCGCCAAGGCGTTCATCTCCCATGAAAAGGGATCATATGGGGCTAGATGAACCATCAGCCCGTCCGGCGTTTGCGGACGAGGCCGTTCAGGTCGATGGGGGTCCAGGGGCGAAGCCCCGGGGAGGGCGCCGCACCGAGAGGGCTCCGCCTACGCCGCGTCGCCCGCCGCAGGCGCCCGTTCGGGCAGTTCCGCCGCCAGCGCCGCGGCGCTGCGCACCAACGGCAGCGCGAGCAGCGCCCCCAGGCCCTCGCCGACCTTCACGCCCTGGTCGAGCAGCGGCTCGAGCGCCATCCGGTCAAGTGCCTTGGCCTGCGCGGGCTCCCCGCTGTTGTGGCCCGCGAGCCACCAGTCGGGGGAGCGGAAGGCGACCCGCTGGGCCACCAGGGCCGCGGCCGACGTCACCACGCCGTCGAGGATGACCGGCGTGCGCCGCACCGCGCACTGCAGCAGGAAGCCGGTCAGCGCCGCGATGTCCGCGCCGCCCACCGCGGCCAGGAGCTGCAGCTGGTCGCCGAGGACCGGGCGGGCCCGGCGCAGCGAGTCGCGGACGGCGGCGCACTTGCGCATCCAGGTCAGGTCGTCGATGTGCTCGCCGCCGCGGCCGGTCACCACGGACGCGTCCGTGCCGCAGAGCGCCGCGATCAGCGTCGCGGCGGGCGTCGTGCCGCCCACGCTGATGTCGCCGAGCACCACGAGGTCGGTGCCGGAGTCGGCCTCCTCGTCGGCGACCTTCATGCCAGCCCGTACGGCCTGTTCGGCCTCCTCCAGGGTGAGCGCGTCCTCGATGTCGGTCCGCCCGGAGCCGCGCCGCACCCGGTGCCCCGCGACCTCGGCGGGCAGCGCGTCGGGCGCGCAGTCCAGGGCCAGGTCCACGACGCGCACCGGCACGTCCAGGCGGCGGGCGAGCGTCGCGACCGGGCTCGCCCCGGACAGCACCGCGCGCACCAGCTCGGCGGCGCTCCCCGCGGGCCGCGCCGAGACGCCGAGCTCCGCCACCCCGTGGTCGCCCGCGAACAGCACCACGCGCGGGCGCTCGACCGGCCGGACGGGCACCGCGGACTGAGCCGCCGACAGCCACTCGCCCAGCTCGTCGAGACGGCCGAGCGCACCGGGCGGCACGGTCAGGCGCGCCCTGCGCTCCTCGGCGTCGCGGCGCACACCGCCGTCGGGCCGCTCGATCAGGTCGGTGAAGTCGTCGAGAATCAGCGAGCTCATTCGCCAGACAGTAGCTTGCGCCTGGCCGTACGGGAGTGGGTGCCCCGTCGTCTCCCGTGCCGCCTCCGCGGGTGGGGCGCCGGCCCCTTCACGCGTGACGACCCGTCAGTTACGCCATGTGATGCATCGACTCCATAGCGTCATTGCACCTGCGTCGATGATCCCTTACGTTCCCGTCTGTATCGGATTGTCGTACCACTCGCCTCTCCGCAGAGGAGTCCTCTCCCGTGACGCACCCGCGTGCCGCCGTCATCGGCGTCAGCCCGTTCGGAGAGCCGGACGCCCGGCTCGCCGCCGCCGTCAGCCGGGCCGGCGGACTCGGCATCCTCGACCTCGGCACCGGCGACCGCCGCGCCCGCGAGGCCCTCGCCCTTGCCCGTGCCTGGTCACCGGGCGACTTCGGTGTCCGGATCTCCGCCGACTGCGCCCTGCACCCCGACGAGTTGCACGCCCCCGACGGCACCGGACCCCACACCGTCCTCCTCGCCCCGGACGCCCCCTGGCGCATCGCTCACGTCCAGGCGCCCACCGTGCTCGCCGAGGTGCGCAGCGCCGCCGAGGCGCGGGCCGCCCTCGCCGAGGGGGCCGCCGGACTCGTGGTGCGCGGCAGCGAGAGCGGCGGGCCGTGCGGGGAGCTCTCCACCTTCGTGCTGCTCCAGCAGGTGCTGGCCGAGGCCGGGAACGCCGGTGCCGGGGGCGTGCCCGTCTGGGCGTGCGGCGGCATCGGGCCCCGCACCGCGGCCGCCGCCGTCCTCGCCGGCGCCGCCGGTGTCGTCCTCGACGTGCAGCTCGCCCTGCTCGACGAGGCCCAGCTGCCGCCCGCCGTCGCCACCCTGCTGCGCACCGCCGACGGCACCGAGACCGTCCTCGTGGGCGGCCGCCGCGTGCTCGACCGGCGCCGTCCCGGCACCCCCGCCGAGCTCCGCGAACGTCTCCTCCCGCTCGGGCAGGACGCCTTCCTCGCCGCCCGGTTCGCCGAGAAGTACGGCAGCGTCAGCGACGCCGTGCGGGCCGTGCGGGAAGCCGTCGACGGGTGTCTGCGGGCGGACGGCCATGTCGCCGCCGCGCTGCGCGGCGGCGACGCCCAGCCGATGTGCCGGGCCCTCGGTACCCGCCTTCCCATCGCGCAGGGGCCCATGACCCGCGTCAGCGACCAGGCGCGGTTCGCCGCCGCCGTGGCCGACGGCGGCGGGCTCCCCTTCATCGCGCTCGCCCTCGCCGCCCCCGCCCAGACCCGCTCGATGCTGGAGCAGACGAAGGCCGCGCTCGGCGACCGCCCCTGGGGCGTCGGCATCCTCGGCTTCGCGCCCGAAGAGGTGCGCACCGCTCAGCTGGAGGCCGTACGGGAGCTGCAGCCCAGCCACGTGATCATCGCGGGCGGGCGCCCCTCGCAGGCCGCCGACCTGGAGGCCGACGGGATCAGGACCTTCCTGCACGTGCCCTCTCCCGGGCTGCTCGGACAGTTCCTCGGGGCGGGCGCGCGGCGCTTCGTCTTCGAAGGCGCCGAGTGCGGCGGGCACATCGGGCCGCGCAACAGCTTTCCGCTGTGGGAGGCGCAGCTCGCCGTCCTGGACGACTTCCTCGACGCCCACGGGGACGTCGACCCCGGTGACGTGCAAGTGCTGTTCGCGGGCGGCATCCACGACGAGCGGTCCGCCGCCATGGTCGCCGCCCTCGCCGCCGGGCTCACCACGCGCGGGGTCGCCACCGGCGTCCTGATGGGCACCGCCTACCTCTTCACCGAGGAGGCCGTCGAGTGCGGGGCCATCCAGCCGCTCTTCCAGCGCCAGGTCATCACCGCCGAGTCGACCGCCCTGCTGCACACCGCCCCCGGGCACGCCACCCGCTGCGTGCCCAGCCCCTTCTCCGACACCTACCAGGCCCTCAAGGACGAGCTGCGCGAGCAGGGCGTGCCCGACCGGCAGGCGTGGGAGGAGCTGGAGCGGCTCAACGTCGGCCGGCTGCGCATCGCCAGCAAGGGCATCGAGCGCGTCGGCGACGAACTCTGCGACGTCGACGAGCAACGCCAGCTCGGCGAGGGCATGTTCATGGCCGGGGAGGTCGCCGTCCTGCGCGGCGCCACCACCTCCGTCGCCCGGCTGCACGCGGGCGTCACCGACGGGGCCGCCGCATTCTACGAGCGGCGCGTCGCGGAGCTCTCAACGCCCGTGCAGGACACGGGCGTTGCCGTGCCCGAGCCGCTCGACGTCGCCGTCGTCGGCATGGCGGGCATGTTCCCGCAGGCCCCCGACCTCGCCACCTTCTGGGCGCACGTCCTCGACGGCGTCGACTCCGTCACCGAGGTGCCCGCCGAGCGCTGGGACCCCGCCCTGCACTACGGGGACGACGCCGAGGCGCACGACGTGTCGGCGTCCCGCTGGGGCGGCTTCCTGCCCGACATCCCCTTCGACCCGCTCGCCTACGGCATCCCGCCCACGTCCCTCGCCAGCATCGAGCCCGTGCAGCTGCTCGCCCTCGAGGCCGCGCGCCGGGCGCTCGCCGACGCCGGGTACGACCCGGCCGCCAAGGGCGCGCGGGACTTCCCGCGCGAGCGCACCTGCGTCGTCTTCGGCGCGGAGGCGGGCAGCGACACCTCGAACGCGACGACGCTGCGCACCGTCCTGCCCTCCTACCTCGGCCGCCTGCCCGACGAACTCGCCGAGCAGCTCCCCGAGTTGACCGAGGACTCCTTCCCGGGCGTGCTCGCCAACGTCATCTCCGGCCGCATCGCCAACCGCCTCGACCTGGGCGGCGCCAACTACACCGTCGACGCGGCCTGCGCGTCCTCCCTGACGGCCGTGGACGTCGCCTGCAAGGAGCTGGCCTCCGGCGCCGCCGACGTCGCCCTGTGCGGCGGCGCCGACCTGCACAACGGCATCAACGACTACATCCTCTTCTCCTCCGTGCACGCCCTGTCGAAGACCGGGCGCTGCCGCACCTTCGACGCCGAGGCCGACGGCATCGCGCTCGGCGAGGGCGTCGCCTGCGTGGTCCTCAAGCGGCTCGCCGACGCCGAGCGCGACGGGGACCGCGTCTACGCCGTCATCAAGGGCGTCGGCAGCGCCAGCGACGGCCGCTCCCTCGGCCTGACCGCGCCCCGCCCCGAGGGCCAGCGCGCCGCCCTCGACCGGGCCTACGCTCAGGCCCGCCTCTCACCCGCCGACGTGGGTCTCGTCGAGGCGCACGGCACCGGCACCGTCGTCGGCGACCGCACCGAACTCGCCACCCTGTCCGGGGTGTTCGAGGAGGCGGGCGCGGCACCCGGCGGCTGCGTCGTCGGCTCCGTCAAGTCGCAGATCGGGCACACCAAGTGCGCCGCCGGGCTCGCGGGCCTCATCAAGACCGCCCTCGCCCTGCACACCGGCGTCCGCCCCGCCACCCTCCACGTCACCGAGCCCAACCCGGCCTGGACGCCCGACGGCCCCTTCGCGCTGCACGACCGGGCCCTGCCGTGGCCCGCGCCCGCCGCCGAGCGGATCGCCGGGGTCAGCGCCTTCGGCTTCGGCGGCACCAACTTCCATGTGGTGATGCGGGGGCACGAGGGCGGGGCGCCGCCGCGCAGAGGCGCCGACGCCTTCCCCGCCGAGCTGTTCCTCTTCCGCTCCGACGGCGCCGCCCGGGACCTCCTTGACCTGTGCACGGGCGAGGGCCACTCCTGGCGGCTGCGGGACCTGGCGCTCACCGCGGCCCGCCGGGCGGAGCAGAGCGCGGCGGCGGGCCCCGTGACGGCCGCCGTCGTCGCCGAGTCGACCGACGAACTCGCCGTCCTTCTACGGAAGTTGCTCGCCGGGGAGTCCGGTCCCGGCATCCACCGGGCGGCCGAAGAGAGCCATGAGCCCGGCGGCCAGGTGGCCTTCCTCTTCCCCGGGCAGGGCAGCCAGCGGCCCGGCATGCTCGCCGAGCTCTTCGCCGCGTTCCCCGAGACGCAGCGCCATCTGCGCGACGCCCCCGCCGACGCGATGTTCCCGCCCGCCGCCTTCACCGACGCCGAACGCGCCGCCCAGCGCGACCGGCTCACCGACACCCGCCGCGCCCAGCCCGCGCTCGGGGCGGTGTCCCTGGCCGCGTACGACATCCTCGGCGGCCTCGGCGTGCACCCCGACATGGCGGCCGGACACTCCTACGGCGAACTCGTCGCCCTGTGCGCCGCGGGCGCCCTCGACCCGGCCGGGCTCGGCGCCCTCAGCCGCGAGCGCGCCGCCGCCATCCTCGACGCCACCGGCGACGACCCCGGCACGATGGCCGCCGTGGCCGCCTCCGCCGAGGAGGTGGAGCGCGTCCTCGCCGAGGAGCACCTCGTGCGCGAGGTCGTCGCCGCCAACCACAACGCCCCGCAGCAGACGGTCGTCTCGGGCCCCACGGACGCCGTCGCCCGCGCCGTCGAGAAGCTCACCGGGGCCGGGTTCGGCGCCCGCCCGCTCCCGGTCGCCTGCGCCTTCCACAGCCCGCTGGTCGCGGGCGCTGTGCCGCGCTTCGCCGAGCGCCTCGCCGCACAGCGCGTGCGCACCCCCGAGTTCCCGGTGTGGTCCAACCTCACCGGCACCCGCTACCCGTCCGCCCCCGACGACGTACGCGGCCACCTCGCCGAACAGATCGGCGCCCCCGTCCGGTTCGCCGAGCAGATCGAGGCGATGTACGACGCGGGGGCCCGGGTCTTCGTCGAGGCGGGCCCCGGCACGGTCCTCACCGGCCTGGTCGGCAAGGTCCTCGGCGACCGCCCGCACACGGCCGTCCCCTTCGAGCCCCGCCCCGACGCCGGGGTCCGCGGCCTCCTCGACTGCCTGGCCCGGCTCGCGGTCGCGGGCGTTCCCGTCGCGGCGGCCCGGCTGCTCGCGGGCCGCGACGCGGTGCCCGCCGACGCGGCGGCCGCGCCCAGGCGGCCCGGCTGGACGGTCAACGGCCACCTGGTCCGCACGGCCGACGGCGCCCCCCTGCCGGGCGCCCTGGGCCCGGCCCGCCGGATCTCCCTCCTCCCCGGCTCCCCGGCCTCTTCCTCCACCTCTTCCTCTTCCTCGGTCACGACGGAGACGAGCACTGTGAACGACGACTTGCTCCAGGAGTTCCTGCGCAACAGCCGCGAGATGGTCGCGGCCCAACGGGACGTGCTGCTCACGTACTTCGGGACGGGTGCGGCGGTGCCTGCGGCGCCCGCGGCCCCGCCGGTCGCGGCGGTCGCGGCGCCCGCCGTCGTGCCCGCGGTGCCCGTGGAGATCCCGGAGCCGGGGCCGGAGGTCGCGGCCGTGGAGGTCCAGGCGGCCCCACAGGCTCAACTCGACGTCCTCGGAACGGTGTTGAGTGTCATCGCCGAGCGGACCGGCTATCCGGTGGAGATGATCGAGCCGGATCTGGATCTGGAGGCGGATCTGTCCGTCGATTCGATCAAGCGGACTGAGATTGCCGGGGAGTTGGGGAAGCGGCTGCTGGGTTCGGGGGTGGATCTGAGGTCGTTGCCGGACGCGGAGCTGGAGGAGCTGACCCGGGCCCGTACGGCGGCCGGGATCGCCGAGTGGCTCGGCGCGCGCGTGGTGGGGGAGGCGCCCCCGCCGACACCTCCGCCCGTGGCCGAGGCCGCGCCGGACGTTCAACTGAACGTTTTGGACACCGTGCTGAACGTGATCGCCGAGCGCACGGGCTATCCGGTGGAGATGATCGAGCCGGATCTGGATCTGGAGGCGGATCTGTCCGTCGATTCGATCAAGCGGACTGAGATTGCCGGGGAGTTGGGGAAGCGGCTGCTGGGTTCGGGGGTGGATCTGAGGTCGTTGCCGGACGCGGAGCTGGAGGAGCTGACCCGGGCGCGCACGGCGGCAGGGATCGCCGAGTGGCTCAAGGCCAAGACGGCTCCGGCCACGGAGACGGCCCCGGTTCCCGAGACGGCCGCCATGACTCCCGTACGAGAACAGGAGCCTGCCGTACGCGAGCAGGGGCCCGCCGTACGCGAGCAGGAGCCCCTCGTACAAGAAGAAGCTCCCGACGCCCCCGAAGAGGCCGCGGCCCCCCTCGTCGCCGCCCCCACCCGCCACCTCCTGACCCCCACCCCCCTCGACCCGGCCCCCGCCCCCGGCGCGGTCGCGCAAGATCTGCGGGGGAAGCACTTCCTGGTCGTCGGGGACGGGACGCCCGTCGCCCAGGCGCTGGTCACGCGGCTGACCGTGCTCGGGGCGAGCGCCGTGCGCGGGAGCGGTGACCTCGAGGGGCACGAGGGGCCGCTCGACGGCGTCGTGCACGTCGGGGCGCTCTCGCCCGTGGGGGAGCCGGTCCTGCCGGGGCAGTTCCCGGTGTTCAAGGCGGTGCTGCGGCGCGCCCCGCGCTGGCTGCTCTGCGCCCGCTACGGCGGCGACGCCAACGGCCTCAGCGGCTTCTTCCGCACCGTCGCCCGCGAGTACCCCGACACCGTGGCCCGCGTCGTCGACCTCGACGGCTCCTGGTCGCCCGCCGACCAGGCCGAGGCCCTCGTGGAGGAACTGCTCGCCCCGGACCGGGAGCCGGTCGTGCTGCGCACCGACGGCAGCAGGCGCGGCCTGGAGACGGTCGCGCGGCCGCTCGGGCTGCTCGGCGGGGGTGGGGCCGGACCCGCCGGGGACGGGTCGGCCGAAGCCGCCGTGCTCGGGCTCGGCCCGGAGTCGGTCGTGGTCCTTGCCGGGGGCGCCCGCGGCATCACCGCGCGCCTCGCGATCGCCCTGGCCGCCGCGTCCCGCTGCCGGGTCGAACTCCTCGGCCGCACTCAACTCTCGGAGCACGGAGACGAGTTCGAGGAGGCCCGCGACAAGGTCGCGCTGCGTGCCGCGCTCGCCGCGCGGGGCGGGCTCCGCCCCGCCGAGATCGAGCGGGAGGCGGCCCGCATCCTGGCCGCCCGCGAGGTCGGCGAGACGCTCGCCGAGATCCGCGGCGTCGGCGGCACCGCCGGCTACCGCTCCGTCGACCTGCGCGACTCCGAGGCCGTCCAGCAGGCCGTCAAGGACATCTACGCCCGCTACGGCCGCGTCGACGGCGTCGTGCACGCCGCCGGGGTGATCGAGGACCGGCTCATCGAGGCGAAGGACCCCGAGTCCTTCGCCCGGGTCTACGGGACCAAGTTCGAGGGCGCCAAGACCCTCCTCGCCGCCCTGCACCGGCTGCCCGAACTCCCGCGCTTCACCGTCCTGTTCGGCTCCATCTCCGCCGTCTACGGCAACCGCGGCCAGATCGACTACGCCGCCGCCAACGACGCGCTCGCCGGTCTCGGCCGCCGCTGGCGCGACGCCACCGGACGCCGCGCCCTCACCGTCCACTGGGGCCCGTGGGCGCCGACGGGCCCGCACGGCGGCATGGTCTCGCCGGAGCTCGGCCGCGAGTACGCGCGCCGCGGCATCTCCCTCATCGACCCCGAGGAAGGCGTGCTCGCCGTGCTGCGCGAGCTCGCCTGGGGCGACGCGGACACCGACGAGGTCGTCTACACCGCATCGGCCTGGTGACATGAGCAGATCCCGGACGCAGCAGGCCGCCCCGCCGGTCGCGATCGTGGGGATGGCGGTGACCCTGCCGGGCGCCGGCGACCTCGACACGTACTGGCACAACGTCCGTACGGGCGCCGACGCCATCTCCGAGGTGCCGAAGGGCCGTTGGGACCCCGAGTACTACCGCCCGGACGCGCCGGACCGCGGGGACGGGGGGACAGGGAGCCCGGACGCGATCTACTGCCGCCGCGGCGGCTTCGTCGACGGGCTGCCCGCGCTCGCCGAGTTCGACCCGACGGCCTTCGGCATCATGCCGGGCTCGGTCCCCGCGACCGAGCCGGACCAGCTCATCGCGCTGCGCACCGCGGCCGCCGCCATCGCCGACACGGGCGGCCGCCTGCCCGACCCCGCACGGGTCGGCGTCGTCCTCGGCCGCGGCGGCTATCTGACGGCCGGCATCGCCCGCCTCGACCAGCGCGTCCGCACCTCGGGCCAACTGATCCGCACGCTGCGGGAGTTGCTGCCCGAGCTCGACGAGGACCGCCTCACCGACATCCGTACGGCGTTCAGCGACGCCCTCGGCGGCCCGCAGACCCCCGAGTCCGTGATCGGCCTCGTGCCCAACTTCGCGGCGTCCCGCATCGCCAACCGCCTGGACCTGCGCGGCCCCGCGTACACGGTCGACGCGGCCTGCGCCTCCTCGCTGGTCGCCGTCGACCACGCGGTGGCCGAACTCGCCTCCGGCCGCTGCGACATGATGCTGGCCGGGGGCGTCCACCACTGCCACGACATCACCCTCTGGTCCGTCTTCTCCCAGCTGCGGGCCCTCTCCCCGTCGCAGCGCATCCGCCCCTTCCACCGTGACGCGGACGGCGTCCTGATGGGCGAGGGCACGGGCGTGGTCGCCCTCAAGCGCCTGGACGACGCGGTTCGCGACGGCGACCGGATCTACGCCGTCGTGCGCGGCGTCGGCGTCGCGGGCGACGGCCGGGCCGCGTCGCTGGTCAACCCCGACCCGGGCGGCCAGGCCCGGGCGGTCCGGCTCGCCTGGCAGGCGGCGGGCCTCGACCCGGCCGCCCCCGGATCGCTCGGCCTCCTGGAGGCCCACGGCACGGGCACGCCGAACGGCGACAGCGCCGAACTGACCACGCTGGCCGAGGTGTTCGGGGCCCCGGCCGGCCGCCCGGACGCGGTGATCGGCTCGGTCAAGTCGATGATCGGCCACACGATGCCCGCGGCGGGCGCGGCGGGCCTCATCAAGGCGGCCCTCGCCATCCACCACGGCGTCCTCCCCCCGACGCTGCACTGCGACGACCCCCACCCGGACCTCCTCCCCACCCGCTTCCGCCCCCTGAACGAGGCGCGGGAGTGGGAGGGGGAGGTCCGCAGAGCGGGCGTGAACGCGTTCGGCTTCGGGGGGATCAACGGCCATGTGGTCCTGGAGTCGTTCGACTGTGGCGGGCAGGCGTCCCGCACGGCGGGTCCCGTCCCGGGCGACACGGTCGCCCACGTGGCGGAGCCGGACGTCCTGCTGCGCGTGGCGGCGAGAACCCCGGCGGAGCTGGCGCAGGTGCTGGACGCGGACGACGCGGACATCCGGACCCGGGTGGACGATCCGGGCGAGGGCGGAGCCCGAGTGGCGATTTTGAACCCCACCCCCAAACGCCTCGCCCTCGCGCGAAAGGCCGCGGCAGCCCCCAGACACTGGGGCGGCAGAAGCGACGTCTGGCTGGCCCCCGAGCCCCTCCTCGGCCCCGGCCCGGGGCAGGGCAAGGTCGCCTTCCTCTACCCCGGCCTGGAGGCCGACTTCACCCCCCAGGTCACGGACGTGGCCGCCCACTTCGGCCTCCCCCGGCCGGAAGGGCTGGACGCCGAGGTGGGCCACGTCGCCGAGCACGGCGCCGCCGTGGTCCGCGTGGGCCGCTTCCTGACGGAGGCCCTGCGCCACCTCGCCGTCACCCCCGACGCCGTCGCGGGCCACAGCGTCGGCGAGTGGACCGCCATGGTCGCGGCGGGCATCTTCGCGGACGACGAGGTCGACGCGTTCCTCAGGGACTTCGACCCCGCGACCCTCCGCGTCCCCGGCCTCGCCTTCGCCGCCTTCGGCGCCCCCGCCGCCCAGGTCTCGGCCGCCCTCGCGGACCACCCCGGCGTGGTGCTCTCGCACGACAACGCCCCCCGCCAGTCCATCGCCTGCGGCCCGTACGGCCAGGTCCAGTCCCTCGCGGAGAGGCTGCGCGACGACGGCGTCCTGGGCCAGGTGCTGCCCTTCGAGTCCGGCTTCCACACGCCGATGCTGGCGCCCTACCTCGGTCCCATCGAGGAGGCCACCGGCCGCTTCCGGCTGCACCGGGCGAAGGTCCCGGTGTGGTCCGGCACCACCGCGTCGGTGTTCCCCGCCGAGGAGCGGGCGGTGCGCGAGCTCTTCGTGCGGCACCTCCTGGAACCCGTGCGGTTCCGGCAGCTCACCGAGGCGCTGTACGCGTCCGGGGTACGGGCGTTCGTCCAGCTCGGCACGGGCCAGCTCCCGGCCCTCGTCGGCGACACCCTCGACGGCCGCGACCACCTCGCGGTGAGCGCCAACTCGGCCCGCCACAGCGGGATGCCGCAGCTGCGCCGGGTGGCGGCCGGCCTGTGGGCGTGCGGGGCGTCCCCGGACTTCTCGCGGCTGACTCCGTCCAGGGACACGTCCAGCGGCACCTCCAGGGACACCTCCAGCGATACGGGTTCCAGGGGCGCCGCCTCCCACACGGTGCCGCTGGACCTCGGGGCGGGCCTGGTCTCGCTCGACTCCGAGGTGCGGGACCGGCTCCGCGAGAGCCTGCGCGGGGGCGCCCGACGGGATCAACTGGCCGCCGTTTCAGCCCAGTTCCCCGCGGCTTCGGAGCTCCGGACACTCCTCGACGACACCGCCGCCGTCGCCGCCGAACTCTTCGCCGCCCGCGGCGCCTCTCCCGCCCGTCCACCCGTCGCCCGGCGCCTCCCCGCCCCCGAAGCAGCCGTGGCGGCCCCACCGGTCCCCGCGGCCCCACCGGTTCCCGCGACCCCGCCCCAGGAACCCGTACCCCCTCAAGAACAGCCGACCACCCTCGACATCAGCATCGACGCGATGCCCTACCTGCGCGACCACTGCTTCTTCGCCCAGCCCGCCGACTGGCCCGACATCGCCGACCGCTGGCCCGTCGTCCCCGCGACGACCATCGTGCAGCTGATGGCGGACGCCGTCGCCGAGCGCACCGGACAGGTGCCCGTCGGCGTGCGGGACGCCCGGTTCCTGGAGTGGGTCGTCGCCGCGCCCGCCACCACCGTGGAGCTCGACGTCACCGAGTCCGCCGAGGCCCCCGGCCGGTACGCCGTCTCCTTCGGCCGCTACGCCCGCGCCACCGTCGAGACCGCCCCGGCCCACGGCCACCGGCGGCCCCCCGCCCCCTGGCCGCCGGTCACCCCCGAGTGGACGCCCGCCACCACCGCGCAGGAGATGTACGACGAGCGGTGGATGTTCCACGGGCCCCTCTTCCAGGGGGTGACCGGTGTCGAGGCCGTCGGTGACCGGCACGTGCGCGGCACCCTCGTCGCGCCGCCCGCGCCCGGTGCCCTGCTCGACAACGTCGGGCAGCTCCTCGGGTACTGGCTGATCGCCACGCACACGGACCGCACCGTCGTCTTCCCGGTGGGGATCCGGCACGCCCGCTTCTTCGGGCCGCACCCGGCGCCCGGCGCCGAGCTCGACTGCCGCATCCGGATCACGGCGCTGACCGAGACCGTCCTGGAAGCCGACGTCCAGCTGGTGCAGGACGGCACCGTCTGGGCCGAGCTGACGGGCTGGCAGGACCGGCGCTTCGACTCGCCCGCCCGCGTCGACCCGGTCAAGCGCAGGCCGCAGGAGAACACCCTCTCCGACGAGCAGCCGGGCGGCTGGCAGCTGGCCTTCGAGTACTGGCCCGACCCCGCATCCCGCGACCTGATGATGCGCAACCAGCTCGCGGGCGAGGAGCGCGCCCAGTACGCCGCCCACCCGCCGCGCGGCAAGCGCCAGTGGTTCCTCGGCCGGATCGCCGCGAAGGACGCCGTGCGCCGCCACCTGTGGGTGCACCACGGCGCCGGGCCGCTGTACCCGGCCGAGGTGCGCATCGGCAACGAGGAGAGCGGACGCCCGTACCCGGAAGGCGTCAACGGGCTTGAACTCCCGCCGCTCTCCCTGTCGTTGGCGCACTGCGCCGAGGCCGCGGTGGCCCTCGTGCGGCCGAAGTCGGGGTCGGGGACGGAGGCAGGGACGGGGGCGGGGGCCGGTGTCGGCATCGACATCGAAGAGATCACCGAGCGCCCCGACGCCACCTACGACGCCGTCCTCGCCCCCGCCGAACAGTCCCTCTTCGACGTGCTCGCCGAGGCCGACGGCGACCGGACCCGCGTCCTGACCCGCTTCTGGGCCGCGAAGGAGGCCGCCGCCAAGGCCGAGGGCACCGGCATGGGCGGCCGCCCCCGCGACTTCACGGTGACCGCCGCCCCCGACGGCGGTCTCAGCGTGCGCACTCCCACGGGCCGCACCCACCACGTGCGGCTCACCGAGACCGCCAACCCGCCGGGTCTGCCGCCCCGCGCCTATGTCGTCGCCTGGACCGAACCGATCGACTCCCCACAGGAGACCGCACCATGACCAGCCCCGCCCGCCCCACCACCGCTCCCGTCGACGAGACCACGATCCTCGCCGACCTCACCGACGCCCTGCGCAGCGTCCTCGACGACGCCGAGCTGGAGGCCACGCCCATCACCCTGGAGACCCGGTTCGTCGAGGACCTCGACCTGGAGTCCATCGACCTGGTCACGCTCACCAGTGAGCTCCGGCAGCGGTACGGCGACCGCGTGGACTTCCCGGCGTTCTTCGCCTCGCTCGAACTCTCCGAGATCATCGGGCTCTCGGTGGGCCAGGTCGTGACGTACGTCAGCGGGCAGCTGCGATGACCGCCGTCGAGGCGGGCGGTGCGCGCCTCAACGTGGAGCGGCTCGGCGCCCCGGGCGGCGAGCCGGTCGTCCTGGTGCACGGCATCGCCACCGACAACCTCACCAGCTACTACTTCACCGTGGCCCCGGCCTTCGCGGCCGCCGGATACGACGTCGTCATGTACGACCAGCGGGGCCACGGCCGCAGCGCCCGGCCCGAACGGGGCTACGGCATCGAGGAGTTCACCGCCGACCTCGGCGCGCTCCTCGACGAGCTCGGCATCGACCGGCCCGCCCACCTGATCGGGAACTCCTTCGGCGGCACCGTCGCCCTCGACTTCGCCCTGCACCACCCGCATCGCGTCGCCAGCGTCCTCGCCGTCGAGTCGGAGCCGCCGACCGCGCCCTGGGCACAGAAGATGAGCCGCCTGCTCGCCGGATCCGCGTACCAGCTGCGCGACGAGCGCACCCTGCCGTGGATCGAGGAGCGCTACGGACGCCACGAGGCCCGCCTGGTGCGCTGGGCGCAGCGGCTGCTGCACGGCACGAGCATCGCCGACGACATCGCCGCGAGCCGCATCCCCGACGAGGAGCGCTGGCGCGGCCTGGACCTGCCCGTGCTCGCGATGTACGGCGCCGACTCCGACCTCGCGGTCCTCGCACCCTGGCTGGAGGGGCTGCTGCCGCGCTGCCGCACCCTCCTGGTCGAGGGCCACGGCCACTCGGTCCTCGTGGGCACGCCCGAGACCGTGGAGCCGATGCTCCTGGAGTGGGTGCGCACCGGGCACCGGGAGCTCGCGGGGGCGGCGACGTCATGAGCCGCTTCCTGTTCGTCGTGCCGCCGCTGGTGGGGCACATCAACCCGCTGGTCGGCGTCGCCGCCGAGCTCACCGCGCGCGGCCACCGGGTCGCCTGGGCGGGCCTGCCGCGCGTCGTCGAGGAGCTCACCCCGGCCGAGACCGAGGTGTACGCGTGCGCGGTCCCCGAGAACGTGGAGCGGCCGCCCGAGCTGCGCGGGGTCGCCGCCCTGCAGTTCCTGTGGCAGGAGTTCTTCGGGCCGCTCGCCCGGACCATGGCGCCCGGCGTCGAGGCGGCGGCCCGGGAGTTCCGCCCCGATGCCGTCGTCGCCGACCAGCAGGCCCTCGCGGGCGCCCTCGTCGCCGAGCGGCTCGGCGTCCCGTGTGCCACGTCGGCGACCACGTCCGCCGAGTTCAGCGGGGCGCTGGAGAGCATGCCGAAGGTCGAGGAGTGGATCGGCTCGCTCCTCGGCGGGCTGCGCGCCGAGCTCGGGGACGCGCGGCGCACGCACGACCCGCGCTTCTCGCGCGACCTCGTCCTCGCCTTCACGACAAGGGAGCTGGCGGGGGAGTGCCGCCACGAGAGCCCCGTGCAGTGGGTGGGGCCCGCCATCGCGGAGCGGCCCGCGCCCGACTTCCCGTGGGAGTGGCTCGACCCCGGGCGCGCCCTCGTCCTGGTCTCGCTCGGCACCGCCAACGCCGACACCGGGGCCCGCTTCCTCGCCGAGTGCGCCGCCGCCGTCCGCGAGCGCGCCCCCCGGCTCCAGGCCGTCGTCGCCGACCCCGGTGGCGTCCTCGACACCGGCTCCGACGCCGACGTCCTGATCGCCCACCGGGTGCCCCAACTCCCGCTCCTGGCCCGGGCGTCCGCCGTCGTCTGCCACGCCGGGCACAACACCGTCGCCGAGTCCCTGTGGCACGGCGTCCCGCTCGTCGTCGCGCCCATCCGGGACGATCAGCCGGTGGTCGCCGCGCAGGTCACCGGGGCGGGCGCGGGGGTGCGGGTGCGGTTCGGGCGGGCCGGGCGCACCCAGCTGGGCGCCGCCCTCGACGCCGTCCTCACCGAACCCGCGTACGGGGCCGCCGCGCGCCGCGTCCGCGACTCCTTCCGCGCCGCGGGCGGGGCCGCCGCGGCCGCCGCCCACCTCGAAAAGCTCGCCGTCTGAACCCCGCCGCCCCCACAGTCCGCCGCCCCCACAGTCCGCCGTCTGACACCCGCCGTCCGCCCCACGGCGCGCCCCCACCCCGTACGCAGACCCAGGAGTACGACCATGGACCTCGCCCAGCAGGTCGCCGAACGCCGCCCCGCCTACCTCTCCGAACTCGCCCAGGGCACCGACCGGTTCCACGAGCCGCGCCGCGCCGACTGCCCCTGGTGCGGCTCGCGACGGCTGCGCACCCGGTTGCGCACCACCGACCTCCTCCAGCACAAGCCGGGCCGGTTCGTCGTCGACGAGTGCCGCGACTGCGCGCACTCCTTCCAGAACCCCCGCCTGAACCTGGAGGGCCTGGACTTCTACTACCGCGACTTCTACGACGGGATCGGCGCGAAGAACGCGGAGCGGACCTTCGCCAACGGCGGCAGCCGCAAGCGCTACCTCGCCAGCGCCCGCGCCCTGCGCGTCCACGACGAGCCGGAGAGCTGGCTGGACGTCGGCACCGGCCACGGCCACTTCCCCGGTACCGCGAAGGAAGTCCACCCGTACACCGCCTTCGACGGCCTCGACCTGAGCGACGGCGTCGAGAACGCGAAGCGGGACGGGCGCATCGAGGAGGCCCACCGGGGGCTGCTGCCCGAGCTCGCCGCCTCCCTCGCGGGCCGCTACGACGCGATGAGCATGTTCCACTACCTGGAGCACTCCACGGACCCGCGGGCCGAACTGGTCGCCGCCCGCACGGTGCTGCGCCCCGGCGGCCACCTGATGATCGAAGTCCCGGACCCCGACTGCGGGTTCGCGAAGCTGCTCGGCAAGTGGTGGGTCGCGTACATGCAGCCGCAGCACCTGCACCTCATGCCGCTGAAGAACCTCCGCCGCGAACTGGAGTCGCTCGGTTTCACGGTCGTCGCCACCGACCGGCGCGAGGCCCACGTCCCCGCCGATCTGACGGCCGCGCTGCTGCTGGTCCTCAACCACGTCCTGCCGCACGGCGACGACCCCTGGCGCCCGCGCCGCCCCTCCAAGCTGCACCTCAGGGCGCGGGCCGCGCTGTTCTGGTGCGCCGTGCCCGCGCTGCTCGCGACCCAGGTGGTGGACCGGCTGCTCGCCCCGCTCCTCAGCCGCCACGGCTTCGCCAACGCCTACCGGGTGATCGCCCGAAGGGATGCCGACGCGTGAACGGCCCCTATGCGGAGCGGGAGTTCGCGGGCCGCACGGCCCTGGTCACCGGCGCCGCCTCCGGCATCGGCCGCGCCGTCGCGCGCAGGCTGGCCCAAGGGGGAGCGGCCGTCGCCGTCGCCGACCGCGACGAGGAGGGTGCAGCCAAGGCCGCGGCGGAACTCACCGCGACCGGCGCGCACGCCATCCCGGTGCCGGCCGACGTCACCGACCCGGACCAGGTGCGCACCGCCGTGGAGACCACGGTCTCCGTCTTCGGCGCACTGCACCTCGCGGTGAACAACGCGGGCGTCGCGGGCCCCACCGCGCTCACCGCCGACGTCGAACTCGCCGACTGGCGCCGGGTGGTGGACGTCAACCTGCACGGCGTCTTCCACTGCCTGCGCGCGGAGATCCCGGCGCTGCTCGCGGCGGGCGGCGGCGCCATCGTGAACATGTCGTCGGTGCTCGGCGCGAACGGCTTCATGGGCTCGGCCGCGTACAGCGCCGCCAAGCACGCCGTCGTCGGCCTCACGAAGACCGCCGCCATCGAGTACGCCGCGCAGGGCATCCGCGTCAACGCGGTCGGCCCCGGCTTCGTCGACACCCCCCTGCTCGCGGACGCCGACACCGGCGTACGCGACCTGCTGACCTCCCTCCACCCCGCCGGCCGGCTCGGCACCCCCGAGGAGGTGGCCGAGCTGACGGCGTTCCTGCTGAGCGACAGGGCGTCGTTCCTGCACGGCGGGCACTACCTGGCGGACGGCGCGTACGCGGCGCAGTAGAGGGGGCGACCCGCAGGGGCGCCCTTCAGAGGCGCGGGGGAACTGCGCGACCGGCCACAACGGACCCGCAGTTCCCCACCGGCCTCACCCGAAGCGAATCTGAGTGACCGCAGGCGAAATGGACCGGAACACGGGCACCCGGTGCTGATGCTCGATCAGCCGCCCGAGCCGCCCCCGCCCGCGGGGCATGGTCAGAGCCCGCACGTCCCGCACCGTGGGATGCGCCGACCGCAGCTTCCCCCGCTCATCGGCCGCCATCGACCACCGCATGGGCGGAATGGTCAGATCCCCGACCTTCAACTTCCCCTCGCGCGTGGCCTTGGTGACCCAGCGCGGCATGGAGTCGAGCACCAACTCCCCACCGGGCAGCGCCTGTGCGCACCCGGCGATGATGTCCCGCACCTCGCCCGGGCGCAGATACATCAGCAGGCCCTGCGCCGTGACGATGACGCCGTTGTCCCGGTCCCTGACCCGGTCCAGCCAGCTCAGATCGGTCGCCGAGCAGGCCACGACGTGGTGGCGCGGGCTCGCGGGCAGCAACTGCTCGCGCAGCGCGGCCACTTCGGGCAGCTCGACGCTCAGCCACTGCAGGCGGCCGTTGTCGGTGCGCCAGAACCCGGTCTCCAGGCCCTCGCCGAGCGCCACCACGGTCGCGTACGGATGCTCGGCGACATACTCCTCGACGGCCCGGTCGAAGGTGACCGACCTGAGCCCCTGCACCTGCGAGAAGAGCGGGTGCGGGGGCCCGAGCCGCTCCTCGAAGGGGTAGTCGATGGCGTCCACGAGCTCCAGGGCCATGGGGTCGTGCAGCACGGAGTCGGGGCGCCGGGCCTCACAGGCGCGGTTCCACAGGGTCCACAGCAGGGTCTCCGGAACCCCGTCGAGCCGGGGTCTGACTCTGGCGTCGGCTGTCTCGGCCGCGTCGGGCCGCTCTTCGGCGATGGTCATAAGAGCAGCTCAGGGCAGACGCCCCGGCCGGGCAAGGCGACACGAGGGGCAGCACGAGGGGCGTACGGGGATGTCAGCCACGTAGCGGCAGGGCCTGCCCCGCGACGACCAGCAGGACGTGCTCGCACTCCGCGGCGAAGGCCGCGTTCAGGCGGCCGAGTTCGTCCCGGTACCGCCGCCCCGAGGCCGTCGCGGGCACGATCCCGGAGCCCACCTCATTGGAGACGGCCACGACGGTGCGCCGCGTCGCCCGCACCGCGTCCGTCAGCTCCTCGACCCGCTTGCGCAGCGCCCGCTCCCCGCCGCCCGCCCACTCGGCGTCGTCCCAGGCGCCGACCTCGTCCATGGCGTGGGTCAGCCACAGCGACAGACAGTCGATGAGCAGGGGCGGCCCGTCCTCACCGAGCAGCGGCACCAGGTCGCAGGTCTCGGCGGTCCGCCAGGAGCCGGGCCGCCGCTCCCGGTGCAGGCTGACGCGCTGCGCCCACTCGGCGTCCCCGCCGCGCGTCCCGCCCGTGGCCACGTACAGCACATCGGGGAAGGACTCGAGGCGCCGCTCGGCCTCCACGGACTTCCCGGACCGGGCGCCGCCGAGGACGAGGGTGCGGCGCGGCACGTCCGGTACGTCCTCGTAGGCGCCGACCTGGAGCGTCGCCCCGTCCGGCACGGCCCGCGCCCCGGCCGCCGCGAGCCTGCGCGACAGCTCGGCCCCCGGCGGCACCTCGTGGTCGAGGTGCACGGCGATCACGTCGGTGGTCGGGCCGATGTCCCCGGCGGCCCGCAGCCGCGCGATCCCGTCCGGCCGCCCGACGACGTCGGCGACGACCATCTCGTACGGGCGTCCGCCCTCCGCGGGCCCCGCGAGCCCGGCGGGCGCCCCGCCGGGCGGCAGATACAGCAGCCGCTCGCCCTCGGGCCCCGTGACCTCGTACCCGGTCCCCGGCGCGTCCATCGCCACCGCCCGCACCCGGTGCCCGGTCAGCAGCGCCAGCTCCCGCCCGTCGGGCACCCGCCCCGGCTGCGGCAGGCCCGCCGGTACGTCGACGGCGGGCCCGTCGTGCGGATGGGAGAGCAGCACCTGCCGCACCCCGCCGAGCGAGTGCCCCGCCCGGGCCGCCGCGAAGGCGGCCCCCGGCGTCAGATCGAGCAGCAGCACCCCGTCGATCAGCAGCGCGGTGGCGGCCCGCGCGGCCGGACCGAGCGCGGTCGCGCACACCGCGCAGGGGCAGCCGGGTCGGGGCAGTCCTTCGGGGGCTCCGGTGCCGAGCAGAGTCAGTTCCACGGGAAGATCCTCCCGCGTCGGCCGCGCGGGCGCGCGCCCGGATAGGCTTCTGGGCAGTTCGTTGGACGTGAACGGACGTGAACGCACGTGAACCGGTGACCGGGCGCTCGGGAGGCTGACATGACGGCATGGACGTGGCGGTTCGAGACGGCGGACGGGACGGAGGTCCAGCCCGCGGTGCAGCCCGAGGAGTTCACCACGCAGGGCGACGCGGAGTCCTGGGTCGGTGAGAACTGGAAGGCCCTCGCGGAGGGCGGCGCCGACCAGGTGACCCTGTTCGAGGACACCTCGGAGATCTACGGGCCGATGAGCCTGCACGCGTCGTAGGACCCGCCCCTCAGGAACAGACCGAGGCGCCCGGCGAGCACGATGCCGGGCGCCTCGTCATGCGACTGCTCGCGGGATGCAGGAATGCGGGGGTGCAGGAACGCGGGGATGCAGGAACGCGAGGACGCGAGGGCGCGCTACATCTCGCCCAGCGTCACGTCCGCGCTCTTCTCGGCCCCGTCCCGCACATAGGCCACCTTCACCTTGTCGCCCGGCTTGTCCGCGGCCAGCGCTTCGGAGAGCGAGGTGATCGTGGTGATCTCGTCGTCGCCGAGCCGGGTGATGATGTCGCCTGCCTTGAGCCCCGCCTTGTCCGCGGCCCCGCCGTTCTTCGCCTCGACGACCGCGACGCCCGCGGGCTTGTAGTCGTCGCCCAGCACCGTGCGGCCGGTGATGTCGAGCGCGGCCCGCCCGGAGTCCGTGACCTTGCCGTCCTTGACGATCTGGCCGGCGACCGTCGTCACCATCGACGAGGGGATGGCGAAGCCGATGCCGGGCGCGGCGCTGTCGCCCATGTCCGGGTCGGTCGCGGCGAGCGTGGGGATGCCGATGACCTCCCCGTCGAGGTTCACCAGGGCGCCACCGCTGTTGCCCGGGTTGATCGCGGCCGAGGTCTGCACCATGTTGGCGATCGTCGCGCCGGTGCCCCCGCCGGAGCGCCCCTCGCTGACGGTCCGCCCGGTCGCGGAGACGATGCCCTGCGTCACGCTGGACGACAGCCCCAGCGGCGAGCCCATCGCGAGGACGATCTGCCCGACCTCCGCCTTCGTGGAGTCCCCGAACTTCGCGGCCTTCAGCCCGCTCGGCGGGTTGTCCAGCTTGATGACGGCGAGGTCCTGGTCGGGGTAGGCGGAGACCAGCTTCGCGGCGAGCGGCTCCTTGCTGGTGGCCGTCGTCACCTTGAAGTTCTTCTCGTCGCCCACGACATGGGCGTTGGTGACGATGTGCCCCTTGTCGTCGTAGACGACGCCGGAGCCGAGGCTGTCGGCCGCGTCGATCTGCACGACCGACGGCAGCACGTCCTTGATCACTTTCTGGTAGTCGTCCTGCAGATCGCTCGCCGCCATCGGCGCGGCCTGCGTGGTCGACGAGGAGGAGCTGTCCGAGCCGCCGCCGGCGCATCCGCCGACCAGCGCTACGGCGCAGACGGAGGCGGACAGCGGCAGCAGCAGGGAGCGACGCATACGAGAGGGCTTCATGCCCCGAGTGTCGGGTTTGTCCGCTCGCGCCGCCTTGCGATAGAGGGCCGATCAGGGGGTGACGGCCGGGGCGGCCGGGCGAGCGGCCGATCGGGGCATTGCCCTTTCGTTCAATGGTGGAGCGCGATCGCCGGTCCCTACGGTGAGGAGGGTTCGACGCACGCCTCAAGTAGATGGGAGACGAGTGTGACGTTCACTCGTCGTGTCAGCACTCACGTCTGTGCACTCGCCGTCGGAGCCGCCGTCCTGACGCCGCTCGCGGGCGCCGGTTCGGCCCAGGCCGACACCGGGGACACGGCCACGGCCGGCACCGCCGAGAAGTCGGCCGTGGCCGCCAAGGCGGGCGGGTTCCACTCGAAGAAGGGCAAGCTCACCTGCCGCAAGAAGGGCGAGACGGCCTGGATCTGGGACTCGGCCGCGGGCGCCTCGCGGGTGTCGTGGAAGCCGAAGGGCGGCCACCTGGTGTCCCGCGTGTGGCGGCACACGCCCGACGGCATCTCGACGCGCACCATCCCGACCTGGCGCAAGAACGTCACGTGGAAGGTCACCTCGCACTACGGCAACGGCAAGAACCTGAGCAAGGTCTACGGCTACTGCAGCAAGACGGGCTGGCGGGTCGGCAAGAAGTCGAGCGGCCTCGGCCAGAAGAAGACCGGCGTCAAGCGCTGCCCCGCGGGCAAGACGGTCTACATCTCGTCCGGCGGCATCGGCAACATCGTGCACAAGTTCAAGCCGGTGGGCGGCGGTTCGGTGCGCACCCACGCCTTCGGCGGCTCGCAGCAGATCCTGGTGACGGAGCGCGCCACCCCGACCGAGCTGCGCGCGGTGAAGTACTCCGCGCAGGCGTACAACATCAAGCACGCCGTGCCCAACGCCAAGATCGGGCGCGTCGAGCTGAAGTGCATCAGTAAGTACTGACGGCCCGCATCAGTAGGTACTGACGGCCCGGAATCCGTCGCCGTCCTGGCCGTGGGGGCAGGGGCGGCGACGGCGCCGGCCGGGCGGTGCCGGCCGGCGGGCGTGGGGCTCGGCCCCGAGCGCTCGGCCTCGCAGGCTCAGCCCCGAGAGCCAGGCCCCGCAGGCCCAGCCCGCAGGCTCAGCCCCGCACCCCGCACAGATGCAGCAGCGCCGCCACCCTCCGGTACGGGTCCGTGCGCCCGGCCCGCTCCTCGGCGGCGATCAGCAGCTCCAGGTCGCGCTCCGAGGGCGGCGCGGCCCCGTCGGGCTCGGTGTCGGTGAACACCCGCACCCCGTACCAGGCGTGCAGGGGCGCCGCGATCCCCGCGAGCGTCGAGGTCAGCGTCCCGAGCCGGTCGGCCCTGGCCTGCAGGCCGAGCCGGTTGGTGTAGGTGTCGCCCTCGAAGGCGGACAGTGCCCCCGCCCAGTCGCCGCTCAGGCCCGGCCGCATGGCCAGCGCGTCCCCGTTGCGCACCAGGACGGACAGCAGGCCGCCGGGCGCCAGCATCCGGGCGAGCCCCGCGAGCAGCGCGTCCGGCTCCTCGACGTACATGAGCACCCCGTGGCACAGCACCACGTCGAAACTGCCCGGCAGGAAGTGGACCCCGGTCTCCCGGCCGTCCCCCTCGACGATCCGCACCCGGCTCCGGATGCCCTCGGGCTCCTCGGCGAGCGCGGCCCGCGCCGCCGCGACCATCTCCACGTCCTGCTCGACGCCCGTCACCTTGTGCCCGGCCCGGGCCAGCCGCAGCGCCTGGGTGCCCTGCCCCATGCCGACGTCGAGCACCCGCAGCCGCTGCCCCACGGGGTAGCGCGCCACGATCTGCTCGTCCAGCTGCCGGGCCACCAGCTCCTGGCGCACGACATTGCGCACCCCGCCAAGCCCGCCGAGCCAGGTCGTGGCCGCCCCGCCCCCGAAACCGTCCGGCGCCGTCAGGGCCGCTCTCCGCGCTTGACCTGCGGCTTCGGCAGGCGCAGGCGACGCATCTGGAGGGTGCGCATGAGGGCGTACGCGACGGCGCCCTTCTTCGGCTGGTCCGGGAAGCGCTCGTTCAGGCGCTTCTTCAGACGGAAGACCGTGGCGACGGAGTCGACGATGATCAGGACGATCACGGCGAGCCACAGCAGCAGCGCGATGTTCTGCAGCTGCGGGACCCGGACCATGCTCAGGACGAGGATGATCACCGCGAGCGGCAGGAAGAACTCGGCGATGCAGAACCGCGAGTCCACGAAGTCGCGCGCGAACTTGCGCACGGGACCCTTGTCGCGCGGCGGCAGATAGCGCTCGTCCCCGCTGGCCAGGGCCTCGCGCTGCTTGGCCATCTGCACGCGCCGCTCGTCGCGCTGCCGCTTCGCGGCCTCCTTGCGCGTCGTCGGCGTATTGGCCACGCTGCGGCGCTGCGACTGGGCCTCGCTGCGCTTGGGGGTGGGGCGGCCCTTGGGGGCCTGCGGGTCACGGGGCTGGTTGGAGTCGGTCACCGGCGCCTTGTCGGCCGGGGCCTTCTCTTCCTTGGATCGGCTACGGAACACAAAAGCCAAGGGTACGGGGTGCACAGGCATGGACCCCCTCCCCGCGGGGAACGATCCGGCAACACCGGGCGTCTTCACTAGGTGTCCCATACACACCAAAGGGGCGTCGGGGCAGGTATGCCTCCCTGTTACAGGGGTGCACCTACTCCCTACGCCGGAGCAGGGCCGGACGCAGTCGTCCTTGGGGATGAGCGCATCCGCTCGCGAACAGTGCGGTAATGGATGCAGACCCCGTACCGTGGGTTCTGTTGCAGTACCTGGAGCTGGAAGTCCGTCAGAAGGGGGCGCGCGAAGCCCATGAGCGGTGTCATGAAGCGTATGGGGATGATCTTCCGCGCGAAGGCGAACAAGGCCCTTGACCGGGCCGAGGACCCGCGCGAAACCCTCGATTACTCGTACCAGAAGCAGCTTGAGCTCCTGCAGAAGGTGCGCCGCGGCGTCGCCGACGTGGCGACCTCCCGCAAGCGCCTGGAGCTGCAGCTGAGCCAGCTCAACAAGCAGTCCTCGACCCTCGAGGACCAGGGCCGCAAGGCCCTCGCGCTCGGCCGCGAGGACCTGGCCCGCGAGGCGCTCTCCCGCCGCGCCGCGCTCCAGCAGCAGGTGACGGACCTGGAGACGCAGCACCAGACCCTCCAGGGCGAGGAGGAGAAGCTCACCCTTGCGGCCCAGCGCCTCCAGGCCAAGGTCGACGCCTTCCGTACGAAGAAGGAGACGATCAAGGCCACGTACACCGCGGCCCAGGCGCAGACCCGCATCGGCGAGGCGTTCTCCGGCATCTCCGAGGAGATGGGCGACGTCGGCATGGCGATCCAGCGCGCCGAGGACAAGACCGCGCAGCTCCAGGCGCGGGCGGGCGCGATCGACGAGCTCCTCGCCTCCGGCGCCCTCGACGACCAGTCGGGCATGGCCAAGGACGACATCCAGGCCGAGCTCGACCGCCTCTCCGGTGGTACGGATGTAGAGCTGGAGCTGCAGCGCATGAAGGCCGAGCTGGCCGGGGGCTCCACCCCGAAGCAGGCCATCGAGCCCGGCCAGGGCGCGCCGCAGACCCAGCAGCCGCAGGACACCCCGCGCTTCGACAAGCAGTAACGCGTCCGAGGAGGGCGACATGATCGTACGGATCATGGGGGAGGGGCAGGTGAAGCTGGCCGACAGCCACTTCGCCGAGCTGAACAAGCTGGACGACGAGCTCCTGGAGGAGATGGAGAACGGCGACGGACCAGGCTTCCGCCGCACGCTCTCCGCACTCCTCGACAAGGTCCGCGAACTGGGCGAGCCGCTCCCCGACGACGCCCTCGAACCCTCCGAGCTGATCCTTCCGTCGCCCGACGCGACGCTGGAAGAGGTCAGGGAACTGCTCAGCGACGACGGCTTGATCCCCGGCTGACGAGGCCGACGAGGCGACGAGTGTCGGCAGGGCCCCTGCGCCACCACCCAGGGGCGATACTCCGCTGCGACGCCCACCCACCCGCGACGTCGGCCGACCCCGCGTCGCCGAGCAACGGGTGGGCGGGTGGGAGAAATCGAGCCGCGAAGCGGCGAGGATGGCACCCACTCCCCGGGAGCGGGAACAACAACGCAAGCCCCGACGCAGCCGGGGGGCACCCACCCACCACGGCGCCCCCCAAACGCAACAGTGCCCCAACTCCCCATCGCCGGGCGCCCCGAGCCCCCCGTAACGTTGGCGGCGTGACCAACATTCAACGAGTCCGCTGCGCGGCCAAGGCGCACCCCCACGCCGTGGACGCCGCCCTCGCGCTCGGCGTACTCGTCTGCATGGTCATCGGCTCCTTCGTGGGCCCCTACGGACAGCACGGCCCCACCTGGGGCACCCACACGCCCGACGCCTTCAGCCTGACGCTGATGGTGCTCGGCGCCGGCGCCCTGGTGTACCGGCGCCGCGCCCCCTGGCCCGTGCTCGCCGCCACTGTCGCCGTCTCCCTGGTGGAGCTGTTCACCGAGGGCAGCCAGCAGCGCGCCCCCGTCGTGATGTGCGCGGTCATCGCGCTCTTCACCGTCGCCTCCACCACCGACCGCCCCACCACCTGGCGGGTCGGCCTCATCACGATGACCCTGCTCACCGCGGTGGCGATGCTGGTCGGGCCGCTGCCCTGGTACGCGCAGGAGAACCTCGGCATCTTCGCCTGGACGGGCATGGCCGCGGCCGCCGGCGACGCCGTGCGCAGCCGCCGCGCCTTCGTCGACGCCATAAGGGAGCGCGCCGAGCGAGCCGAGCGCACCCGCGAGGAGGAGGCCCGCCGCCGGGTCGCCGAGGAGCGCCTGCGCATCGCCCGCGACCTGCACGACGTGGTCGCCCACCACATCGCCCTCGTCAACGTCCAGGCGGGCGTCGCCGCGCACGTCATGGACAAGCGCCCCGACCAGGCCAAGGAAGCCCTCGCCCATGTGCGCGACGCCAGCCGCTCCGCACTCGGCGAACTCCGCGCCACCGTCGGCCTGTTGCGCCAGACCGGCGACCCCGAGGCCCCTACCGAACCCGCCCCGGGCCTGGAGCGCCTCGACGAACTCGTGGACACCTTCCGTAACGCGGGCCTTCCCGTCGAGGTGGCCCGCGGCGACGGCGGCCCCGCCCTGCCCGCCGCCGTGGACCTGGCCGCGTACCGGGTCATCCAGGAGGCCCTCACCAATGTGCAGAAGCACGCGGGCCCGGACGCCAAGGCCGAGGTGAGCGTCGTCCACGTGGGCCCGAACGTGGAGATCACGATCCTCGACGACGGCCCCGCCGAGAAGGACGGCCCCGCCGAGAAGCCGGACGGGCCGCACGAGGAGGACGGCGAGGACAGCATCGGCGGCGGCCACGGCCTCATCGGCATGCGCGAACGCGTCGCCGCCCTCGGCGGCCGCATCACCGCGGGCCCCCGCTACGGCGGCGGCTTCCGCGTCCATGCGATCCTGCCCGTCGCCACGGACAAGGCGGCCCGGTCCGCCGACCCCCGCTCCACACCCCCCAGTTCCACCGACCCCCGCCCCACACCCCCAGGAGACACCGCGTGACGATCCGCGTCCTGCTCGCCGACGACCAGGCCCTGCTGCGCAGCGCCTTCAAGGTCCTCGTCGACTCCGAGCCCGACATGGAGGTCGTCGGCGAGGCGTCCGACGGCGCGGAGGCGGTCCGGCTCGCCAGGGCGGGGCGGGCCGACGTCGTCCTGATGGACATCCGCATGCCGGGCACCGACGGACTCGCCGCGACCCGCATGATCAGCGCCGACCCCGAGCTCGCCCACGTCCGCGTGGTCATGCTGACCACCTTCGAGGTCGACGAGTACGTGGTGCAGTCGCTGCGCGCCGGGGCCTCCGGGTTCCTCGGCAAGGGGGCGGAGCCGGACGAACTGCTCGGCGCGATCCGGGTCGCCGCGGCCGGTGAGGCGCTGCTCTCGCCCGTCGCGACGAAGGGGCTCATCGCCAAGTTCCTCGCGCAGGGCGAGAGTTCGCAGGAGGCGGACCCGGCGCGCGCGGAGCACCTCGGCGCGCTCACCGGCCGCGAGCGCGAGGTCCTCGTCCAGGTCGCGGGCGGCCACTCGAACGACGAGATCGCCGAGCGCCTGGAGGTCAGCCCGCTCACCGTGAAGACCCATGTGAACCGGGCGATGGCGAAGCTCGGCGCCCGCGACCGGGCCCAACTCGTGGTGATCGCATACGAATCGGGCCTGGTACGTCCAAGGGTGGAGTGAGCGGCGGACATGCGTACTGCGCCCGCAGTAGGCGCCCCATAAGAACCGGACCTGGGTGCGACGTGGGCGCCCGCATCGATGGCTGAAGGTGTACGGGGCGGGCCTTCCTCGACGGACCGCCACCTGCCGCGTCCGCGAAGCACGGCGCACCCCACACGCCACAGAGAGAGACCCCCCATGTCCTGGCTGTCCCGGTTCAGCCTCGCCCAACGGGCCCTGGTCGGGCTGATGTCGATCATCGCGATCGTCTTCGGCGCGATCGCCATCCCGCAGCTCAAGCAGCAGCTGCTGCCCTCCATCGAACTGCCGATGGTGTCCGTCCTGGCCCCGTACGAGGGCGCGTCCCCCGATGTGGTCGAGAAGCAGGTCGTCGAGCCGCTCGAGGACAACATCGACGCCGTCGACGGCATCAAGGGCATCACCTCCACGGCGAGCGAGGGCAACGCCGTGATCATGGCCCAGTTCGACTACGGGGACGGCTCCAAGCAGCTCGTCGCCGACGTCCAGCAGGCCGTGAACCGCGCCCGCGCCGAACTCCCCGACGACGTCGACCCGCAGGTGGTCGCGGGCTCCACCGACGACATCCCGACCGTCGTCCTCGCCGTCACCTCGGACAAGGACCAGCAGGCCCTCTCCGACCAGCTGGACAAGACGGTCATACCGACCCTGAAGGACATCGACGGCGTCGGTCAGGTCACCGTCGACGGCGTGCGCGACCTCCAGGTCGACGTCACCCCGGACGACCGGAAGCTGGCCAAGGCGGGCCTGACCCCGGCCGCGCTCGGCCAGGCGTTGCAGGCGGGCGGCGCCACGCTCCCGGCGGGCTCCTTCGACGAGGACGGCAAGAACCGCACCGTCCAGGTCGGCGGCGGCTTCACCTCCCTGAAGCAGATCGAGGACCTGCGCGTCACCCCGGAGCCCAAGTCCGGCGGCGCCGGGCAGCCCGGCAAGCCGGTGCGCGTCGGTGACGTCGCGACCGTCGAGCAGCAGCCCGCGACGGCCACTTCGATCACCCGCACCAACGGCGCCCCGAGCCTCGCCGTCGCCGTGACCATGGACCACGACGGCAGCGCGGTCGCCATCTCGGACGCGGTCAAGGACAAGCTCCCCGAGCTCCGCAAGGACCTCGGCTCCGGCGCGCAGCTCACGGTCGCCAGCGACCAGGGCCCGGCCGTCGCCAAGTCCATCGAGGGCCTGACCACCGAGGGCGCCCTCGGCCTGGTCTTCGCGGTCCTGGTGATCCTGGTCTTCCTGGCGTCGATCCGCTCGACCCTGGTCACCGCGGTCTCGATCCCGCTCTCCGTGGTCCTCGCCCTGATCGTCCTGTGGACGCGGGACCTCTCCCTGAACATGCTCACGCTCGGCGCCCTGACCATCGCGATCGGCCGCGTCGTCGACGACTCGATCGTGGTCCTGGAGAACATCAAGCGCCACCTCGGCTACGGCGAGGAGCGCCAGGAGGCCATCCTCAAGGCGGTCCGCGAGGTCGCGGGCGCCGTCACCTCCTCGACCCTCACCACCGTCGCCGTCTTCCTGCCCATCGGCCTGGTCGGCGGCATGGTCGGCGAGCTCTTCGGCTCCTTCAGCCTGACCGTCACGGCGGCGCTCCTCGCGTCCCTGCTGGTCTCGCTCACGGTGGTGCCGGTCCTGTCGTACTGGTTCCTGCGGCCCCCGAAGGCGATCCGCGGGGCCGACCCGGAGGAGGCCCGCCGCAAGGCCGAGGAGAAGGAGGCGAAGAGCCGTCTTCAGCGGATCTACGTCCCCGTGCTCCGCTTCGCGACCCGGCGCCGCCTCACCAGCCTCGCCCTCGCGATCGTGATCCTGGTCGGCACCTTCGGCATGGCCCCCCTGCTGAAGACCAACTTCTTCGACCAGGGCGAGCAGGAAGTCCTCAACATCAAGCAGGAGTTGAAGCCCGGCACCAGCCTGTCGGCGTCCAACGCCGCCGCGAAGAAGATCGAGAAGATGCTCGCGGGCGTCGACGACGTCAAGGACTACCAGGTCACGGTCGGCTCGTCCGGCTTCATGGCGGCCTTCGGCGGCGGCACCGACACCAACCAGGCGTCGTACACGGTGACGTTGAAGGACAAGGCCGACTACGAGAAGGTCCAGGACCGCATCGAGGAAGGGCTCGACGGCCTCTCGGGCGTGGGCCGGACCACGGTCTCCGCGGGCGACGGCTTCGGCAGCCAGGACCTCAGCGTCGTGGTGAAGGCCGCCGACGGGGACGTCCTGCGCAAGGCGTCCGAGGAGGTCCGCACCGAGGTCGCGAAGATCGACGACGTCACGGACGTCACCAGCGACCTCTCGCAGTCCATCCCGCGCATCTCGGTGAAGGCCAACGCCAAGGCGGCCGAGGCCGGGTTCGACGACACCACGCTCGGCCAGGCCGTCGCCCAGGCCGTGCGCGGCACCACCAGCGGCAAGGCGATCCTCGACGACACCGAGCGCGACGTCGTGGTGAAGTCGGCGAAGCCGGCCAAGACGCTGGCCGAGCTGCGCGACCTCAAGCTCGGCCAGGCCAGGCTCGGCGACATCGCCGAGGTGAAACTGGTCGACGGTCCGGTCTCGATGACCCGCATCGACGGCGCCCGCGCCGCGACGATCACGGCCAAGCCGACCGGCGACAACACGGGTGCCGTCAGCGCCGACCTGCAGAAGAAGATCGACGCCCTGGACCTCCCGAAGGGCGCCACGGCCGACATCGGCGGCGTCTCGCAGGACCAGGACGAGGCGTTCGCCTCGCTGGGCCTCGCGATGCTCGCGGCCGTCGCGATCGTCTTCATGCTCCTGGTCGCGACGTTCCGCTCGCTGGTCCAGCCGCTGATCCTGCTGGTCTCCATCCCGTTCGCGGCGACGGGCGCGATCGGCCTGCTGGTCGCGACCGGCACCCCGATGGGCGTCCCGGCGATGATCGGCATGCTGATGCTCATCGGCATCGTGGTCACCAACGCGATCGTCCTGATCGACCTGATCAACCAGTACCGCAGGCAGGGTTACGGCACGGTGGAAGCGGTCATCGAGGGTGGCCGCCACCGCCTCCGCCCGATCCTCATGACGGCCCTGGCGACGATCTTCGCTCTCCTCCCCATGGCCCTGGGCATCACGGGCGAGGGCGGCTTCATCGCCCAGCCGCTCGCGGTGGTGGTGATCGGCGGCCTGATCTCGTCGACGCTGCTCACGCTGCTCCTCGTGCCGACGCTGTACGCCATGGTCGAGCTCCGCAAGGACCGCAGGCGCGCCAAGCGCGAGGCGAAGCGGGCGAAGAAGGCGGGCACCGTCCCGGCTCAGTCGGACACCGACTCGGGCGACCCCGAGCCCGCCCAGGTCTGATCGCGCGCGACCGTCACGCCCGATCGCGCGCGACCTCCACGACGGGGCGCTCCTCCACCGGAGGGGCGCCCCGTCCGCGTACGCCCAGGGCCAGCGCGAGCAGCGCCGCGACGCCGCACCCGCTCATCCCCAGGAACAGCGGCACCGCCGTCCCCTCGCCGCCGAGCCCCACCAGCGGTGCGACCACCGCGCCGAGCCCGCTCTGCGCCGTGCCGAGCAGCGCCGAGCCCATGCCGGACGCCCCCGGCACCCGGGCGAGCGCGAGGGCCGCCGCATTGGCCACGACCAGCCCGAGCCCCGCGCACACCACGGCGAGCAGCACCAGGACCCCCACCACCGTCAGCAGGCCCGCGAGGGCGAGCGCGAGCAGCGCCACCGAGCCCCCGAGCATCGCGAACAGCCCGCCCCGCAGCAGGCGTTCGGGCCCGGTCCGCCCCACGACCCGCGCCCCCACCGCACTCGACAGCGTCGCGACGACCGCCCCGCCGGAGAACGCCACGGACGAGGCCCCGACCCCCATGCCCAGGACGTTCTGGAGCAGGAACGGCGACCCGGCGATGTAGCAGAAGAGCATCCCGAACCCGAAGGTGAAGGCGAGGGTGTACGCCACGTACTCCCGGTCGCCCACGACCTCTCGCACCGCCGCGGCCACCCGCCGCACCCCGCCCGCGAGCCGCCGCTCCTTCGGCAGGCTCTCCGGTACGCCGACCAGGACCGCCGCGGTCACCAGCAGGGACACCCCGGCGAGCACCCAGAACACGCCCCGCCACCCGGCGGCCCCGATCACGGCACCGCCCGCGAGCGGCGCGAGGATCGGCGCGATCCCGGCGAGGGTCATCAGGATCCCGAACAGCCGCGCGGCGGCGGCCCCTTGGACCACGTCCGTCACCACGGCCCGGCTGATCACCACGCCCGCGGCCCCGCTGAACCCGGTCACGAACCGCAGCGCGACCAGCCACCCCAGCGAGGGCGCCACGGCACACAGCGCGGTCCCGACGGTGCACACGGCGGCCCCGGCGAGCAGCGGCCCGCGCCGGCCGTACCGGTCGGAGAGCGGCCCGAAGACCAGGTGGCCCAGGGTCATGCCGACCAGGAACGCGGTCAGCGTGAGCTGCACCCCGGAGGCGTCGGTGTGCAGCTCGGCGGCCATGCGGGGAAAGGCGGGGAGGTACATGTCGGTGGAGAGCGGACCGATGAAGCAGAGCAGCGCGAGCGCGCCGGTGAGCACGGGCATGGGTGGGGAACCCCCTCGGTCGAGTCGGTCGAGATAGAGATAGTTATATATCTATAGGTGAAGGTAGCATGGGGGAGTGAGTGAGCAGCGAGAGACCGAGAAGCAGCAGCCGGACGCGGACCTCGTCCGGGCGGCCCGCGACCTGACACCCGCGCTGTACGCGCTCTCGCGCGTCCTGCGCTTCCAGGGCATGGACGAGGCGGGGCTGTGGCGACTGCCGCCCTCGGAGCTGGAGTTGATGCGCTACGTGCACGCCGAACCGGGCGTGACGGTGAGCGTCCTCGCCCGCGAACTGGGGCTGCACGCGAGCAACGTGAGCGCGACGGTCCGCGGCCTGGTCAACCAGGGACTGCTGGAGCGCGAGAAGGACCCGAACGACGGCCGGGTGGTGCGCCTGAAGCCGACCCTCAAGGCGGAGCAGGGCATGGCCCTGATCGAGAACGCCTGGGCGGAGATCTTCGCCGACGCGCTGGCCGTGCTCAGCGACGAGCAGCGGACGGCGCTCGCCGCGTCCGTCCCCGCGATGGAGGCGCTGGGCGCGGCGCTGAAGGAGCGCAGAACGCGTCAGGTGGGGGGAGCGTAGAACGCGGTAAGGGGCGCCCGCAATGGCGGACGCCCCTTACCGAAAGTGACCGGTGACTTCGAGCCGGACTACGGCAGCGCCAGCATCCGCTCCAGGGCCATCTTCGCGAACTGCTCGGTCTCCCGGTCGACTTCGATGCGGTTGACCAGGTTCCCCTCGGCCAGCGACTCGAGCGCCCAGACCAGGTGCGGCAGGTCGATCCGGTTCATGGTCGAGCAGAAGCACACCGTCTTGTCGAGGAAGACGATCTCCTTGTCCTCGGCGGCGAACCGGTTGGCGAGCCGTCGCACGAGGTTCAGCTCGGTGCCGATGGCCCACTTCGACCCGGCGGGCGCCGCCTCGAGGGTCTTGATGATGTGCTCGGTCGACCCCACGTAGTCGGCCGCGGCCACGACCTCGTGCTTGCACTCGGGGTGGACGAGGACGTTGACGCCCGGGATGCGCGCCCGCACGTCCTCGACGCTCTCCAGACTGAACCGCCCGTGCACCGAGCAGTGCCCGCGCCACAGGATCATCTTGGCGTCGCGCAGCTGCTCGGCGGTGAGGCCGCCGTTCGGCTTGTGCGGGTTGTAGACGACGCAGTCGTCGAGCGACATCCCCATGTCGCGGACCGCGGTGTTCCGCCCGAGGTGCTGGTCCGGCAGGAAGAGCACCTGCTCACCCTGCTCGAAGGCCCACTCCAGGGCGCGCTTCGCGTTCGACGAGGTGCAGATGGTGCCGCCATGCTTGCCGGTGAACGCCTTGATGTCGGCGGAGGAGTTCATGTACGAGACGGGGACCACGCGCTCGGCTATGCCGGCCTCGGTCAGCACGTCCCAGCACTCCGCGACCTGCTCGGCGGTGGCCATGTCGGCCATGGAGCACCCGGCGGCGAGGTCCGGCAGCACGACCTTCTGGTCGTCCCCGGTCAGGATGTCGGCCGACTCGGCCATGAAGTGCACGCCGCAGAAGACGATGTACTCGGCCTCGGGCTTCGCGGCCGCGTCCTTGGCCAGCTTGAAGGAGTCACCGGTGACGTCCGCGAACTGGATGACCTCGTCGCGCTGGTAGTGGTGGCCGAGCACGAAGACCTTGTCGCCCAGCTTCTCCTTGGCGGCGCGGGCACGCTCCACCAGATCCGGGTCGGAGGGCGAGGGGAGGTCGCCGGGGCACTCCACGCCGCGCTCGCTCTTGGGGTCGGCCTCGCGGCCGAGCAGGAGCAGGGCGAGGGGAGTGGGCTGAACATCAAGGTCCTGGGCGGTGGTCACGACACGCACCCTTTCTTCTTCCGGCGGGCACACCCTCTGTCCGGGCATGCTTTTCGTCGAATTGACGTTATCTATCATAACCGCTTCACGTCAGTTTGACGATGGCGATAGTGTCGATGTGACGAATTCGCCGTTCGACTGCCCTACGGCCCCTTGATGTCCCGTGTGCGAGCATGAAGGGGAAGCCCGGAATGAATCCGGGGCCCCGCCGGTTGAACCGTCGGCAAGCAGTCTCCGTACAACCCGGGAGAGAAGCAGATGTCCGTATCGGACGAGACCACCACCGTGAGCGACGGCATCCTCCTGTCGGACGCCGCCGCGGCCAAGGTGAAGGGCCTGCTGGAGCAGGAGGGCCGGGACGACCTGGCGCTGCGCGTCGCCGTTCAGCCGGGCGGCTGCTCGGGCCTGCGCTACCAGCTGTTCTTCGACGAGCGCTCGCTCGACGGTGATGTCGTCAAGGAATTCGATGGCGTCAAGGTGGTCACCGACCGCATGAGCGCCCCGTACCTGGGCGGCGCCTCCATCGACTTCGTGGACACCATCGAGAAGCAGGGCTTCACGATCGACAACCCGAACGCCACCGGGTCCTGCGCCTGCGGCGACTCCTTCAGCTGAGCCCGGCCTGAGCTGAGACGGCGTTACGCACAAGGGCGGCGGGGCCCCCGGTTAAAGGGGGGCCCCCCCCCAAGATGACTGGGTCCGCCAGCGTCCCCCCCGCCCCGCCCACAA
>NZ_JBHYJB010000027.1:112257-138929 GCF_042740175.1 Streptomyces sp. NPDC059009
GCCCCCTGGATTCCAGGGGGCCGCCGCCCTTCGTGCATGGACGCGACCTGCGTCCGCGACGCGCGGACTACTTCTGCCGCACCGTCCGGCCGCTGCCGTCCTCGACCTTCCGGTCCCCGAGCGGCTGCTTCAGATGCACGGTCTCGGTCAGCTCCTTGGCGACCATGATGCAGACCTTGCCCTTCTGCTGGGTCCCGGTCACGATCACCTTCACGGTGTCACCGGACTCGTCCGCCTTCGCCGAGTAGGTGCTGCACACCCCGCCCCAGAAGTGCACGGTCAGCGACTTCCCGTCCGCGCTGTACGACTCGATGCGCGCGCTCGCGGGCGAGGTGTTCCCGGAGTCCCCGGGGGCCTGCGTCCCGCTCGGCTCCGGCTCGGGAGCCTCGGGCGCCGTCAGGTACTTGGGGTCGACCGCCGGGTGCGTGACCGTGAAGCTGTCCTGCCCGCCCTGCGGCTTCACCTGGAACAGCCATGACGGTACGAGGGTCTGGCGCCCCTCCACGAAGTGCACCGCGAGCCCGAAGACCGCCCCGGTCACCGCGACCGGCTCCGGCTTCGGCGGCGCGGACGAGGGCTCGCACGGAGCCTGCTTCTTGGTGTCGTCCTGCATCTGCGGGGCGTCGGCGTCCGAGCGCGGCACCGCCGTCGCACAGCCGCCGATCCCGACGCGCCCCGACCCGGTACCGGACTTGTTGAGCAGGTCCAGGGTCTTGTCCGCGCCGATCACCGGATAGGTGGCGCCCTTCTCGGGAGCCTTCAACTGTCCGCTGCCGCCCACCACTTGGCCGTCCGAGCCGACCTGGATGCCGGTCGACCAGCCGTAGGTGGGCAGGCCGCCGATCTTCGGGTCGGCGTTCACCACCCGCACGGAGCCCATGAGTTGGCGCGCGTCCAGCTTCGCGTCGTCCTGGCCGAGCGCCTTCAGGACGGGGGCGGCCGCCTTCTTCGCGGCCCCCTCGCCGATCGCGCCGCCCGGCGCGGGCTCACCCGGAGCGACCGAGCCGCCCGAACATGCCTTGCCCTTGGGGCAGTTGTCGCTGCCACCGGGGGCGTACCGGGAGAAGGTCCAGGTGCCCGGCGCCTGCTTGTTCACCTGGAGGGAGGGGCCCGAGCCGTCCTTGCCGGGGCCGATCCTCCAGGCGCCGTTCTGCGACGTCACGGCCCCGGTCACGCCAAGTGCCTCGGCCAGATCGGTCACTTGGTCCTTGCCGACCTCGCCCTGGGCGCGGTACACGGCGGCCGAGTCCGGTCCGTCGGGCAGGTCGCCGGCCGCCTTGTAGCGGGCGCCGTTCGGGTCGGGCTCGCCGGGGGCGATGCCGTCGGTGCCGCCGGGGCTGCTGCTGGACCGGCCCTCCGTATAGCCGTCGAGGGCGAGCGGCGGGGGAGTGCCGCCGCCTCCGGCGGGTGCGCCGCGGTCGTGGCCGCCGTCGCCGCCGGACGCGGTCGCGGCGAAGTAGGCGCCGCCACCACCGACCAGCAGCACCGTCGCCGCGACCGACGCGATGGCCAGACGGGATCGCCGCCGGGGCGGCTCGGCCGTGTCCTGAACGGGTCGCTCGGTGCTCACCGCATCGCTCCTTCGAACGTGCTGCTGTCCCTCGGGCCCCACGGATGGGCACCCGTCGTACATCACTTCCCCTTTACGGGGGACAGCGATGGGACGCAGCGGGGGAGCGCACGGTTCCCCTCAACGCGCGGGGCGCCTCCGGGAGTCGGAGAACGGCGCGTTCTCAGTCCCCGTATTCGGACATTCCGTCGATCAGTCGCGCGGAAGCGGTCGGGACGGTGACGCCGTGGATCAGCGACGGCGGCACCGGGGCGGCCGTGGCCGCGGCGGGCACGGCCCAGTGCGGCGCCATCCGGGCGCAGTCCCCCTGGAGTTCCTTCAGGCTGAGGTCCCCGGGGGACCACGGAGAGGCGGCGGACTCCGGAAGAACGGTGTGCTTCGGCATGGAGCCACCGTAGGCACGCGAGAGCTCCACGAAAAAGACCTACTTTCGGGTAGTTTTGCCAGTTCAGCCAGGAGGCTCCCGACCGGTAACGTGAAGCGTCACCCACCCCCTCCTCGCAGGAGACCCTCGCCGTGCGTATCGCAGTCACCGGCTCCATCGCCACCGACCACCTGATGACCTTCCCCGGCCGCTTCGCCGACCAGCTCGTCGCGGACCAGTTGCACACGGTCTCCCTCTCCTTCCTCGTCGACAACCTCGACGTCCGCAGGGGAGGGGTCGGCGCCAACATCGCCTTCGGTATGGGACAGCTCGGCACCGGCCCGGTCCTGGTGGGGGCGGCCGGCTCCGACTTCGACGAGTACCGCGCCTGGCTGGACCGGCACGGTGTGGACACGGCCTCGGTGCGCATCTCCGAGACGCTCCACACGGCCCGCTTCGTCTGCACCACGGACGCCGACCACAACCAGATCGGCTCCTTCTACACGGGCGCCATGAGCGAGGCCCGGCTGATCGAGCTGAAGACCGTCGCCGACCGCGTGGGCGGCCTCGACCTGGTGCTGATCGGCGCGGACGACCCGGAGGGCATGATGCGGCACACCGAGGAGTGCCGCTCCCGCTCCATCCCCTTCGCCGCCGACTTCTCGCAGCAGATCGCGCGCATGGACGGCGAGGAGATCCGCCTCCTGCTCGACGGCGCCACCTACCTCTTCTCGAACGAGTACGAGAAGGGCCTCATCGAGTCCAAGACCGGCTGGACCGACGCCGAGATCCTCGGCAAGGTCGGCCACCGCGTCACCACCCTCGGCGCCCGCGGCGTCCGCATCGAGCGCGTCGGCGATGACCCCATCGAGGTCGGCACCCCGGAGGAGGAGGCCAAGGTCGACCCGACCGGCGTCGGCGACGCGTTCCGCGCGGGCTTCCTCTCGGGCCTGTCCTGGGGCGTCTCCCTGCAGCGCGCCGCCCAGGTCGGCTGCATGCTCGCGACGCTGGTCATCGAGACCCTCGGCACCCAGGAGTACCAGCTGCGCCGCGGCCACTTCATGGAGCGCTTCACCAAGGCGTACGGCCATGAGGCGGCCACCGAGGTCCAGGCGCACCTGGCCTGACGCCTCAGCTCGTGCGGCGGACCACGTAGGCAACTCCTTGGTCCGCCGCTTCGCTCGTGGAGTGCCCCACGTACTCCTGCTGCTGCGTCCAGCACCACGCCGGAATGTCCACCGCCGCCACCTCGTCGTCCGCGAGCACGGTGACGGTGCCGCCCACCCGCACCCGCCCGATGGCCTTGGCCAGTTCGATGACCGGCATCGGACAGCTCATCCCGAGCGCGTCCACGGTGACGGACTCGGCCTCCCCGCCCTCGCCTCCGTCCTCGCCCGCGACCGGCACCCCCAGCTTCTCCCGTACACCGCGCACGACCCCCGGCAGCACGTCCAGGAACCGCTCGACCTCGGCCTCCTCGGCCCCGAGCGGCAGCGACACCCGCACATTCCCCTCGCTCACCACGCCCATCGCCTTCAGCACATGGCTGGGCGTCAGCGTCGAGCTCGTGCACGACGACCCGGACGAGACCGAGAACCCGGCCCGGTCCAGCTCGTGCAGCACGGTCTCCCCGTCGACATAGAGACACGAGAACGTCAGCAGATGCGGCAGCCGCCGCACCGGGTCGCCCACCACCTCCACATCGGGCACGAGCTCCGGCACCCGCGCCCGGATCCGGTCCGTCAACTCCCGCAGCCGCCCGGCCTCCCCGGCGGCCTCGGCCCGCACCGCCCGCAGCGCGGCCGCCGCCGCCACGATCGCCGGAATGTTCTCGAACCCGCTGGCCCGCCCCGACTCCCGCTCGTCGACCGGCGCCCGCGCCGCGAACCGCACTCCTTTTCGTACGACGAGAAGCCCGACCCCCGCGGGACCACCCCATTTGTGTGAACTCGCGGCCAGCAGCGACCAGTCACCGTCCACCGCCCCCCACGGCAGCGACTGCGCCGCGTCCACGAGCAGCGGCACCCCGGCCGCCCGGCACGCCTCCGCGACCGCGGCCACCGGCTGCTCCGTGCCCACCTCATGGTTGGCCGACTGCAGACAGGCGAGCGCCGTGTCCTCGCGCAGCGCGGCGGCGAACCCCTCGGGGCTCACCGCCCCCGCCCGGTCCACCCCCACCTCGCTGACCGTCCCGCCCGCGCCCTCGTGGGCCGCGGCCGAATGGAGCACCGAGGAGTGCTCGACGGCGGACACCACCAGATGCCGCCCGACACGCCGACGCCCCGCGAGCGCCCCCGCGATCCCGGAGTGCACGGCCCGCGTCCCCGACGACGTGAACACCAGCTCGTCCGGCCGGCACCCCACGGCCTCGGCGGCCGCCTCCCGCGAGGCGTCGAGCAGCAGCCGCGCCCGCCGCCCCTCCTTGTAGAGCCGCGCCGGATCGGCCCACCCCTCGTCGAGCGCGGCGACGAGAGCCTGCCGGGCAACGGGGTGCAGGGGCGCGGAGGAGGCGACATCGAAGTAGGACACGCCGTAACGCTAGAACGTCTCCCAGGGGGATCGCCCTGAAGGGGCGCCCTGAAGGGGCGCGGGGAACTGCGCGATCAGCCACAACGGGACCGGCACCCGCCCAGAGACAAATCCCCCCACCCCGGTGGGCGCCCCGACCCCCCGTCAGAAAGCCCCAAACGGGAGGGCATCCCACCCTTCGGAGTGACCCGCGGCGCGTTAGGCACCCTCCCCGCGCGACCCCAAATAGCGTCCAGTAGGGTTTGGTCCGCATAAACATCCAAACCCCTGCCCGCAGCAGGGCGGCGACCGACCAGCGAGTAAGGCCGCAGCCGACCGCGCGGGCGAGACTCTCGGGAAGGCGCTACGTGAGTCCCAACGGCTCCGACCGCTCGTCGCGGCGCCCGATGCGGCGGAAGCTGCCGCAGGTGCTGACTGCGGGCCTGATCCTGGTGACCGCCACCGGTTGCACATATAAGGATTTCCCCCGCCTGGGTATGCCCACACCGGTGACGGAAGAGGCTCCCAGGATCCTCTCCCTCTGGCAGGGCTCGTGGGCGGCAGCGCTCGCCACGGGCGTGCTGGTCTGGGGCCTGATCCTGTGGAGCGTCATCTTCCACCGGCGCAGCCGCACCAAGGTGGAAGTCCCTCCGCAGACCCGTTACAACATGCCCATCGAGGCGCTGTACACGGTGGTCCCGCTCATCATCGTCTCGGTCCTCTTCTACTTCACGGCTCGTGACGAGTCGAAGCTCCTCGAACTCGACGCCAAGCCCGCCCACACCATCAACGTGGTCGGCTACCAGTGGAGCTGGGGCTTCAACTACGTCGAGAACGTGCCGGGCGGCGGCAAGGACAACGCCAAGACGTCCAAGGACCTGGAGGCCATCCCGGACAAGTTCCGGAAGGACTTCCCGGCCAACGCCAACGGTGTGTACGAGGTCGGTACGCCCGGTGAGCGCAACCCGCAGAACGGCAACCCCGGTCCGACCCTCTGGCTCCCCAAGGGCGAGAAGGTCCGCTTCGTACTGACTTCGCGTGACGTCATCCACTCCTTCTGGGTGGTGCCGTTCCTCATGAAGCAGGACGTCATTCCGGGCCACACCAACGCCTTCGAGGTGACTCCGAACAAGGAGGGCACCTTCATGGGCAAGTGCGCCGAGCTCTGCGGCGTCGATCACTCCCGGATGCTCTTCAACGTGAAGGTCGTTTCCCCCGAGCGCTACAAGAAGCACCTCGAGGACCTCGCCAAGAAGAACCAGACCGGTTACATCCCGGCCGGCATCGAGCAGACGGGCCACGAGAAGAACCGGGAGACGAAGACAACGTGAGCATCCTCAACGAACCTCAGGGTGCCGCGGCAGCAGACGACTCGTACGAGGACGAGCTGCCGGTACGGCGCAAGCAGCCGGGGAATGTCGTCATCAAGTGGCTGACCACCACTGACCACAAGACGATCGGCACGCTCTATCTGGTCACGTCGTTCGCGTTCTTCTGCATCGGCGGCGTCATGGCGCTCTTCATGCGCGCCGAACTCGCCCGTCCCGGCACGCAGATCATGTCGAACGAGCAGTTCAACCAGGCGTTCACGATGCACGGCACGATCATGCTGCTGATGTTCGCGACGCCGCTGTTCGCGGGCTTCGCGAACTGGATCATGCCGCTGCAGATCGGTGCGCCCGACGTGGCGTTCCCGCGGCTGAACATGTTCGCGTACTGGCTGTACCTCTTCGGCTCGCTCATCGCGGTCGGCGGGTTCCTGACGCCCAACGGTGCGGCCGACTTCGGCTGGTTCGCCTACAGCCCGCTGTCGGACGCGGTCCGCTCGCCGGGCATCGGCGCCGACATGTGGATCATGGGTCTGGCCTTCTCGGGCTTCGGCACGATCCTCGGGTCGGTCAACTTCATCACCACCATCATCTGCATGCGCGCTCCGGGCATGACGATGTTCCGCATGCCGATCTTCGTGTGGAACGTGCTGCTGACCGCCGTGCTGGTCCTGCTGGCCTTCCCGGTCCTGGCCGCCGCGCTGTTCGCCCTGGAGGCGGACCGCAAATTCGGTGCCCATGTCTTCGACGCGTCCAACGGCGGCGCCTTGCTATGGCAACACCTCTTCTGGTTCTTCGGCCATCCAGAGGTGTACATCATCGCCCTACCATTCTTCGGAATCATTTCCGAAGTCATCCCGGTCTTCTCGCGCAAGCCGATGTTCGGTTACATGGGCCTGATCGGCGCGACGATCGCGATCGCGGGTCTGTCCGTGACGGTGTGGGCGCACCACATGTACGTCACCGGCGGCGTGCTACTTCCGTTCTTCTCCTTCATGACGTTCCTCATCGCCGTGCCAACAGGCGTGAAGTTCTTCAACTGGATCGGCACGATGTGGAAGGGGTCACTGAGTTTCGAGACCCCGATGCTGTGGGCGGTCGGCTTCCTGATCACCTTCACCTTCGGTGGTCTGACCGGCGTCATCCTGGCGTCGCCGCCGATGGACTTCCACGTCTCGGACTCGTACTTCGTGGTCGCGCACTTCCACTACGTCGTCTTCGGCACCGTGGTGTTCGCGATGTTCTCCGGATTCCACTTCTGGTGGCCGAAGTTCACGGGCAAGATGCTCGACGAGCGCCTCGGCAAGATCACGTTCTGGACGCTGTTCGTGGGCTTCCACGGCACGTTCCTGGTGCAGCACTGGCTGGGTGCCGAGGGCATGCCGCGTCGTTACGCGGACTACCTCGCCGCCGACGGCTTCACCGCGCTGAACACGATCTCGACGATCTGCTCGTTCCTGCTCGGTCTGTCGATCCTGCCGTTCTTCTACAACATCTGGAAGACCGCCAAGTACGGCAAGAAGATCGAGGTCGACGACCCGTGGGGCTACGGCCGTTCGCTGGAGTGGGCGACGTCCTGCCCGCCGCCGCGGCACAACTTCCTCACGCTGCCGCGTATTCGTAGCGAATCCCCGGCGTTCGACCTGCACCACCCGGAGATCGCGGCGCTCGACCAGCTGCAGAACAGCGGTCACGGTGAGAAGGCGCTCGCGGGCGGCAAGGAGGCCGGCAAGTGAAGATCCAGGGCAAGATGTTCATCTGGCTGAGCGTCTTCGTCCTCGCCATGGCGATCGTCTATGGCGTGTGGTCGAAGGAGCCGGCCGGTACGACGGCGCTCTTCCTGGCCTTCGGCCTGTGCATCATGATCGGCTACTACCTGGCCTTCACGGCCCGGCGGGTCGACGCCTCCGCGCAGGACAACACGGAAGCCGACGTCGCGGACGAGGCCGGCGAGGTGGGCTTCTTCAGCCCGCACAGCTGGCAGCCGCTCTCCCTGGCCATCGGTGGCGCGCTCGCCTTCATGGGCGTCGTCTTCGGCTGGTGGCTGCTGTACTTCTCGGCCCCGATCATCATGATCGGCCTGTGGGGCTGGGTCTTCGAGTACTACCGCGGCGAGAACCAGAACCAGTAGGGACTGCTCTCCCGTCGCACCGAGGGGCCCGGACACTCCGTCAGGAGCGTCCGGGCCCCTTCGCGTGCCCCGGCGTCCGGCCGCCGCCCCTCGTACGGGTCACCCGCCGCGCTGGAACTGATGAATCTTCATACCGTGTGTTCATGAGCCACTCACCTCGAATCCGCACGGTACTGAGCTGCACCCTGCTGGTGGCCGCCCTCGGGGTGGGGACCACGGCCTGCGGCAGCTCCGGCGGCCACCCGCTCTCCGCGAAGCCGTATGACGCGGCGGGCCAGATCGCCTTCAACGGCCCGGTGGGCAGCCAGAAGGCGGACCCGGACAAGCCTCTTGAGGTCACCGCTCAGGGAGAGGGCGGGCGCATCACCGACGTCACCGCCACGGACGCCCTGGGCCGCTATGTGGCGGGCGAACTCTCCGCCGACGGGGCCCGCTGGCACAGCACCGCCCCCCTCGCCGCAGGCGCCCACTACTCGCTGCGGGTCAGCACCGAGGACGAGGAGGGCGCGCCCGGCCGCAAGGTCATGGCGTTCGACACGAACAGCGCGCCCAAGAAGAAGCGACTGGACGTCACCTTCGGCCCTGAGGACGGCAAGTACGGCGTCGGACAGCCCGTCACGGCCAAGCTCAGCGCCCCGGTGAAGGGCAAGGAGGCCCGCGCCGTCGTGGAGCGCGCCCTCAAGGTCGAGTCGATGCCCGCGACGGAGGGCGCCTGGTACTGGGTGGACAGCGAGACGCTGCACTACCGCCCCAAGGAGTACTGGCCCGCCAATGCGACCATCAACGCGCACAGCAACCTCGAGGGCATCAAGGTCAACGACAAGCTGTGGGGCGGCGACGCCAAGCCCCTGAAGATGACGACGGGCGACCGCATCGAGGCGATCACGGACGCCGGTTCGCACTACATGACGGTGTACCGCAACGGCGAGGAGATCAACTCCATGCCGGTCACCACGGGCAAGCCGGGCTATTCGACCCGCAACGGCGTCAAGGTGGTTCTGGGCAAGGAGTACGTGGTCCGCATGACCAGCGCCAGCATCGGCGCCTCGGACTTCTACGACAAGCAGGTGTACTACGCGACGCGGGTCACCGATTCGGGTGAGTACGTCCACGCGGCGCCCTGGTCGGTGGGGTCGCAGGGCTACGAGAACACCAGCCACGGCTGCACCGGCATGAGCACCGACAACGCCGCCTGGTTCTACGACACGGTCCGCCAGGGCGACATCGTCAAGGTCGTCAACAGCTATGGCGAGGACATGGATCCGTTCGGCAACGGCTACGGCGACTGGAACCTCGGCTGGAAGAAGTGGCGCAGCGGCAGCGCGCTCCTGGCGGGCACCGAGGAAGGCCCGACGGCGGTCGACGCGGCCCGGCTGCGGCCGGAGGTCTGAGAGCGCGCCCACGAGGCGTACGACGGCGTGCAGAAGGGCCCGCGCAGTGAGCGCGGGCCCTTCCACGTGTACGGGAGCCTCCCCGCGTACGCCGGTGGCGGTCCGTCAGGCTTCGACGGCCAGCCGGGTGCGGAGCAGGGCGGCCAGCGCGCCGGCGAACTCGACCGGCTCGACCGGGAGGGTCACCGCCGCCTCCGCACGGCTCCAGGTGGCGAGCCAGGCGTCCTGCGGACGGCCCATGAGCAGCAGCACGGGCGGGCACTGGAAGATCTCGTCCTTGATCTGCCGGCACACCCCCATGCCGCCCGCCGGGACCGCCTCGCCGTCCAGGACGCAGACGTCGATGCCGCCGTGCCCGAGCTCCTTGAGGACCGCGGGCAGGGTCGCGCACTCGACGAACTCGACCTCGGGGACATCCGTCGCGGGCCTGCGTCCGGTGGCCAACCTGACCTGTTCGCGGGTGCTCGCGTTGTCGCTGTAGACCAGCACCGTGGCGGTCGGCTGCATTGTTCCTCCGATACGTCGTTGCGTCGGGCCTAGCCGTCTGTGAGATCGGGAACCGATGCGCGGATGCTACTCCTCCCGACACCCCGTCAACACCGGTTCGGACAGGCCCCTGATGGGCCATACGGGCAGGACACACCCCGTAGACACTCCGAACGGCACCCCCCGGGGTGAGGGCGGGATAAGCGACCGACATAATGTCGGTCGTGGCGACAGCAACGACAGTAGATACCGGGCACGCGCACCCGCCGGTCAATCGACCGAACCTCACCAGCGTCGGAACCATCATCTGGCTGAGTTCCGAGCTGATGTTCTTCGCGGCCCTCTTCGCGATGTACTTCACCCTGCGATCGGTGACGGGTCCTGATCACTGGAAGGAAATGGCCTCGAGCCTGAACTTCCCGTTCTCAGCGACCAACACCACGATCCTGGTGCTCTCCTCCCTCACCTGCCAGCTCGGCGTCTTCGCTGCCGAGCGCGGGGACGTGAAGAAGCTCCGGATGTGGTTCATCGTCACCTTCATCATGGGTGCGATCTTCATCGGCGGTCAGGTCTTCGAGTACACCGAGCTGGTCAAGCACGAGGGTCTCTCGCTCTCGTCGGACCCGTACGGCTCGGTGTTCTACCTGACCACCGGCTTCCACGGACTGCACGTGACAGGCGGACTCATCGCCTTCCTGCTGGTCCTCGGCCGCACCTATGCGGCCCGGAGGTTCACCCACGAGCAGGCGACCGCAGCCATCGTCGTGTCCTACTACTGGCACTTCGTCGATGTCGTGTGGATCGGCCTCTTCGCCACGATCTACATGATCAAGTAATCGGCGTGTCACATCCGGCGAGCCGCGAACGTCCAAGAGGTGAGCGGCACGTCGCAGTGGCCCACCGACACATTCCAGAAGCATCGACGCAGAAGATCCTGACACCGGGGTAATCCGTGAAAAAGCTCTCCGCACGACGACGCCATCCGCTGGCGGCGGTCGTCGTCCTACTCCTCGCGCTGGCGGCCACCGGGGGGCTGTACGCCGCGTTCGCGCCGGCGGACAAGGCGCAGGCCGATGACACCGCCCAGTCCCTCGCCATCGCCGAGGGCAAGAAGCTCTACGCCGTGGGCTGCTCCAGCTGCCACGGAACCGGCGGTCAGGGCACCTCTGACGGTCCGAGCCTGGTCGGCGTAGGCGCCGCCGCGGTCGACTTCCAGGTCGGCACCGGCCGCATGCCGCTGCAGCAGCAGGGCGCCCAGGCGCCGAAGAAGAAGGTCATCTACAACCAGGCCCAGATCGACCAGCTCGCTGCGTACATCTCGTCGCTGGGCGCGGGTCCCTCCATCCCCACGAAGAACCAGTACAGCCCGGACGGTGCGGACATCGCCAAGGGTGGCGAGCTCTTCCGTACCAACTGCGCGCAGTGCCACAACTTCACCGGTGAGGGTGGCGCGTTGACGCACGGCAAGTTCGCGCCGTCGTTGGAAGATGTCGACCCGAAGCACGTCTACGAGGCCATGCAGACCGGCCCGCAGAACATGCCGTCCTTCCCCGACACGACGATGCCGGAGAAGGAAAAGAAGGACATCATCGCGTACCTCGACGCGGTCAACAGCGACAAGACCGAGAGCCCTGGCGGTCTGAAGCTGGGCGGTCTGGGACCGGTCAGTGAAGGTCTCTTCGGCTGGATCTTCGGTCTCGGCGCCCTGATCGCGGTCGCCGTGTGGGTCGCCGCCCGGACCGCAAAGGCCAAGAAGTCATGACTACCGAAGAAATTCCAGAAGAGAACCTGCCCAGCGCGCAGGACAACGGCCACGGTGCCGTAGAGAAGGCGAAGGACAACCCCTTCGCCGACCCCGGGCTGCCGCCCCACGAGCACCGTGTGCAGGACATCGACGAGCGGGCCGCCAAGCGGTCCGAGCGCGTCGTGGCCTTCCTGTTCACGCTGTCGATGCTGGCCACGGTCGGCTTCATCGCCTCGTACGTGGCCATCAAGCCGGACAAGAGCATCTACGTCTGGCCCATCGGTCACATCAGCGGCCTCAACTTCGCCCTGGGCCTGACCCTCGGTATCGCGCTCTTCTGCATCGGCGCGGGGGCGGTCCACTGGGCCCGCACCCTGATGTCCGACGAGGAGATCGCCGATGAGCGCCACGCCATCGCGGCCGAGCCCGACGTCAAGGCCAAGGTCCTGGCGGACTTCAAGCAGGGCGCCAAGGAGTCGCAGTTCGGACGGCGCAAGCTGATCCGCAACACGATGTTCGGCGCGCTCACGCTGGTCCCGCTCTCCGGCGTCGTCCTGCTGCGTGACCTGGGCCCGCTGCCCGAGGACAAGCTGCGGCACACGCTGTGGTCCAAGGGCAAGCTGCTCGTGAACATGAACACGAACGAGCCGCTGCGGCCCGAGGACGTCCAGGTCGGTTCGCTGACCTTCGCCAAGCCCGAGGGCCTGGAGGAGAAGGACCACGACTTCCAGACCCAGATCGCCAAGGCCGCCTTGATGATCATCCGGATCCAGCCGGGGAACATCAAGGACAAGCGCGAGCTGGACTGGTCGCACGAAGGCGTTGTCGCCTTCTCCAAGATCTGCACCCACGTGGGCTGCCCGATCTCCCTGTACGAGCAGCAGACGCACCACGTCCTCTGCCCGTGTCACCAGTCCACCTTCGACCTTTCCGACGGCGCCAAGGTCATCTTCGGCCCGGCCGGTCACGCCCTGCCGCAGCTGCGCATCGGCGTGAACGACGAGGGCTACCTCGAGGCGCTCGGCGACTTCGAAGAGCCCGTCGGTCCTGCCTTCTGGGAGCGCGGATGAGCACCGAGACGACGTCGGCCGGCACGGCCGACAGCCGCAAGAAGGCACCCGCCGGTGAGCGGGTCGCCGACTGGGCCGACGGCCGCCTGGGGATCTACTCCCTGGCCAAGGCCAACATGCGCAAGATCTTTCCGGACCACTGGTCCTTCATGCTCGGCGAGATCTGCATGTACAGCTTCATCATCATCATCCTCACGGGTGTGTATCTGACGCTGTTCTTCCACCCGTCGATGAACGAGGTGGAGTACCACGGCAGCTACGTCCCGCTGCAGGGTCAGCTGATGTCCGAGGCGTTCAACTCGACCATGCACATCTCCTTCGATGTGCGCGGTGGTCTGCTGATCCGGCAGATCCACCACTGGGCGGCGCTGATCTTCCTCGCCGGCATGTTCGTGCACATGATGCGCGTCTTCTTCACGGGTGCCTTCCGCAAGCCGCGTGAGGTCAACTGGCTGTTCGGCTTCCTGCTGTTCGTCCTCGGCATGTTCACCGGCTTCACCGGTTACTCGCTCCCGGACGACCTGCTCTCCGGCACCGGTGTCCGCTTCATGCAGGGCGCGATCCTGTCGGTGCCGGTCATCGGCACCTACCTGTCGATGTTCCTGTTCGGCGGCGAGTTCCCCGGCGGCGACTTCGTGGCCCGGTTCTACTCGGTCCACATCCTGCTGCTGCCGGGCATCATGCTCGGCCTGATGGTGGCGCACCTGATCCTGGTCTTCTACCACAAGCACACGCAGTTCGCGGGTCCCGGCAAGTCCGAGAAGAACGTCGTCGGCATGCCGCTGCTGCCGGTCTACATGGCCAAGGCCGGAGGCTTCTTCTTCCTGGTCTTCGGTGTCATCGCGGTCATCGCGGCGATCGCCTCGATCAACCCGATCTGGGCCATCGGCCCGTACCGTCCGGACCAGGTGTCCACCGGCGCCCAGCCCGACTGGTACATGGGCTTCGCCGAGGGTCTGATCCGTGTGATGCCCGGCTGGGAGATCAACGCCTGGGGCCACACGCTCGTCCTGGGCGTGATGATCCCGCTGGCGATCTTCCCGCTGGTCCTGGTGGCCCTCGCGGTCTACCCGTTCATCGAGTCCTGGGTCACCGGGGACAAGCGCGAGCACCACATCCTGGACCGCCCGCGCAACGCCCCGACCCGTACGGCCTTCGGTGTCGCCTGGCTGACCGCGTACTTCATCATGATGGTCGGTGGTGGCAACGACCTGTGGGCCACGCACTTCCACCTGTCGATCAACTCGATCACCTGGTTCGTCCGGATCTTCTTCTTCGTCGGACCGGTGCTCGCGTTCATCGCCACCAAGCGGATCTGCCTCGGCCTCCAGCGCCGCGACAAGGACAAGGTGTTGCACGGGCGCGAGTCCGGCATCATCAAGCGCCTGCCGCACGGTGAGTTCATCGAGGTCCACGAGCCGCTCAGCCAGGAGCATCTGCACACGCTCACCGCGCACGAGCAGTACCAGCCCGCCGAGATCGGCCCGACGGTCGACGAGAACGGTGTCGAGCGCAAGGTGTCCGGTTCGCAGAAGCTCCGGGCGAAGCTCTCCAAGGGCTACTACGGGGAGGACAACCAGATCCCCAAGCCCACCGCCGAGGAGTACAAGGAGATCACGAGCGGCCACGGCCACCACTGATGTTCTGACGCTCTGACCGCGAGGTCGCCACAGCGAGAGCCCTGTCCAGCTATGTGGACAGGGCTCTCCGCTGTCTGCTGGGCTGGATAGGCTGTGGCGGTACGTGTGTTCCCGCTTCCCTTCCTCTGTACGTTGATGAATCCAGGAGCTGTTATGAGCGATGTGACCCCCGCAGGAGGCGACACCGCGGCGGCCCGTTCCTGGCCCGACGTGCTGAACGGCCTCCTTGACGGGCGCGACCAGAGCGCCGACGACACGGCCTGGGCGATGGACCGCATCATGCGGGGTGAGGCGACGGACGCGCAGATCGCCGGGTTCGCCGTCGCGCTGCGGGCCAAGGGCGAGACCGTCGAGGAGATCACCGGTCTGGTGCGGGCCATGTACGACCACGCCCATGTGATCGACGTGCCGGGCCCCAGCGTCGACATCGTCGGCACCGGCGGCGACGGCGCCAAGACCGTCAACATCTCCACGATGTCCGCGATCGTCGTCGCGGGCGCCGGCGTGAAGGTCGTCAAGCACGGCAACAGGGCGGCCTCATCGGCCAGCGGCGCCAGTGACGTACTGGAGAAGCTGGGCGTCAATCTCGACCTCACCCCGCAGCGGGTGGCCGAGGTGGCGCAGGAGGCCGGGATCACCTTCTGCTTCGCGGTGAAGTTCCACCCGGCGCTGCGTCATGTGGCGCCCGCGCGGCGGGAGTTGGGGATCCGGACGACCTTCAACTTCCTCGGCCCGCTCACCAACCCGGCCAAGGTGAAGGCGCAGGCCACCGGGGTCGCCGACGCCCGGGTGGCGCCGATCATCGCCGGGGTGCTCGCCGAGCGGGGCTCCTCCGCGCTGGTGTTCCGCGGCGACGACGGCCTGGACGAGCTCACGCTCACGGGCACGTCCCGGGTGTGGGTGGTGCGCGACGGCGCCGTCCGCGAGGAGACCTTCGATCCGCGCGACGTCGGGATCGGCGTGGTGCCCATCGAGGCGCTGCGAGGCGCCGACGCCGCGTACAACGCGAAGGTCGCGCTGCACCTCCTCGACGGGGAGACCGGGCCGGTGCGGGACGCGGTGCTGCTGAACTCGGCGGCGGCCCTGGTGGCCCTGGAGGCGGGGGAGGGGAGCCTCGTGGAGCGGATCCGCGCGGGCATCGACAAGGCCGCCGAGTCCATCGACTCGGGCGCCGCGCGGAAGGCGCTGGAGCGCTGGGTGGCGGCGAGCAACCGCTGACACGGCATCGAGTGTGACGCAGGGCGCAGTCCGGATCCTGGACTGCGCCTTGCGCGTTCTTGATCGTGTGGCAAGATGCAGGACAGGTCATGAGTGACAGCGACTACGGCCCCGGCCCGCTGTCCGGCAACCCTCCGTCCGTGGCGGGGTGCCCCGGGTGAAGACCAGGCCGTGGACAGCAAGGTCCGCGGCAAGCGCGGACCCCTGCGAACCCTGGGGTCCTGGTCCTCAAGGGAGCAGTCTCGTGAGCAAGCGAATGCGATAGGGCTTCGAAGCCCCTCTTCCGCACTTTCCTTTTCTTTCATCACTGTGCTGCCGCGGTGCGTTCTCCCGCACCATCGCCACAGTGAATTCGCCTGTCTCTCACGGGAGTTCGCCATGTCTGTTTCCGCCGTTGCCGCCGACTCGTCCGTCTGTGCCCCGCTGCCGGTCCTCGGCCGGGACGTCACCGTTCCGCTGGTCACCGGCGGCGAGGTCACCTACGCGGCGCTCGACTACGCGGCGAGTGCCCCGGCCCTGCAGCGGGTGTGGGACGACGTGGCGGCGTACGCCCCGTACTACGGCAGCGTGCACCGTGGCGCCGGGTACCTCTCGCAGCTCTCCACCGACCTCTTCGAGAACAGCCGCAGGACGGTCGCGGAGTTCCTCGGCTGCCGCGAGGGCGACCAGGTCGTCTTCACGCGCTCGACCACCGACTCGCTCAACCTGCTCGCGGCCGTGCTGCCCGCCGACTGCCAGGTCTTCGTCTTCGAGACCGAGCACCACGCCTCGCTCCTCCCGTGGCGCGACGCCCGCGTCACCTACCTGAACGCGCCGCGCACCCCGCAGCAGGCCGTCGAGACCCTGGAGCGCGCCCTCGCCGACCGCGACCCCTACGGGCCGGCCCTGGTGTGTGTGACGGGTGCGTCCAATGTGACCGGGGAGCTGTGGCCGGTGCGGGAGCTGGCCGCCGCCGCCCACGCCCACGGCGCCCGGATCGTGCTCGACGCGGCGCAGCTGGCGCCCCACCACCCGGTCTCCGTCAGCGAGTTGGACGTCGACTGGATCGCGTTCTCCGGGCACAAGCTGTACGCGCCGTTCGGCTCCGGTGTGCTCGCCGGGCGGGCCGACTGGCTGCAGGGAGCCGAGCCGTATCTCGCGGGCGGCGGGGCCTCGCGGACGGTGGCGCGACGCGCGGACGGGGGCGTCGACGTCGAGTGGCACGACACCGCCGCGCGGCACGAGGCCGGTTCGCCGAACGTCATCGGCGTCTACTCGATCGCCTCCGCCTGCAAGGCCCTCACCGAGGCCGGCTTCGAGACGCTGGTCGCCCGCGAGGAGCACCTGATCGCGACGGTGCGGGCCGGGCTCGCCGAGGTGCCCGAGGTGAAGGTGCTCTCGCTGTTCGGGGACGACGCCCCGCGCGTGGGCGTCATCTCGTTCGTCGTCGAGGGCTGGAACAGCTCGCACTTCGCGGCGGCGCTCTCCGCCGAGTACGGGATCGGGGTCCGGGACGGTCTCTTCTGCGCCCACCCGCTCGTGCGCACCCTGCTGGGCAGCGAGCCGGACGAGCCCGGCGAGTGCGGGGCCCCGGAGGCCGCGCCCGGTGAGAAGTCGCTCAACGCGATCCGGGTGAGCTTCGGCGCGGGCACCCCGGACGAGCACGTGGAGCGCTTCGTGGGCGCCGTCAAGGAGCTGGTCCGGGACGGCGCGAAGTGGAACTACCGCACGGTGGAAGGGCGTTGCGTCCCGGCCGTGTGAGGAAAGCCGGGACGGTGGAGGCGGTGTTCTCGCGGAGGGCTCAGCTGTCGAGCCCGATGGCGAAGGCCGCCTCCAGGTCGTGCTGGGAGTAGGTGCGGAACGCGACGTGCGTGTCCGTCCCCTCCACGCCCTTGATCTTGCTGATCTTGCCGGGGATGACGTCCGCGAGGTCGTCGTGGCGGGCCACGCGCACCATCGCGATCAGGTCGTAGGTGCCCGTCACGGAGAAGACCTCGCTGACGCTGTCCAGGGCGGCGATCGACTCGGCGATCTCCGGGATCTGGTCGACGCTGGTCTTGATGAGCACGATCGCGGTGATCACGGCTGAGTGTCTCCCTCGCTGGCCATGGCTGGACCCTTCACCCTAGCCCGCCCGTCTCCCACCGCCACCCTTGCACGGAGCACTTCGCGCGCACCTTCTTGTGTGCAGACACAGCCCCCAGGCGTAGGCGAACCCCAGGGAGAAGCCCACCAGGTGCGCCAGATACGCCACCCCGTGCCCGCGTCCCCCCTGCCCCGCCGCCAGCCACTGGATCGCCACCCAGAACGGCAGCACGACCCACGCGGGAAACCGCAGCGGCAGGAAGAAGAGGAACGGGAAGAGACTGGTGACGCGGGCCTTCGGGAAGAGTCGGAGAAAGGCGCCCAGCACCGCGGAGATCGCGCCGGACGCGCCCACCAGGGTCTGGTTCGAACCGGCGTGCGCCGCCGCGTAGGCGAGCAGGGCGAGATAGCCGCAGACCAGGTAGAAGAGGGCGAACTGGAGGTGGCCCATGCGTTCCTCGACCATGACCCCGAAGACGTACAGGAAGAGCATGTTGCCGAGCAGATGCAGCCAGCTGGCGTGCACGAAGAGCGCGGTGCCCGGGGTGAGCGCGGCGCGCGGTACGCCGCTGAACAGCTGTGCGGGCACCACGCCCCAGCGGGCGAAGTAGTCCTGCTGGGCGACCAGGAGCCGGTCGCCCGTCCCGTACACGGGGTTGAGTCCGGAGGCGGGGGAGAGCACGAAGACCAGGCAGCAGGCGGCGATCAGGGCGTACGTGACCGGGGCCGACCGGCCGCGCACGATCCGGCCCGCCTTTGCGCCCCACGTATTGATCATGAACAGAGCATGGCGTAACCGGAGCAATCAGCACAGACCGCCTCGCCGCACCCGGAGCCCCTTACAGGGCATAGGGTTACGGGCATTGAGCACCATGAGAAGTACGAGTCATGGAGCCCGACGACACACCCGACGACACAGCCGTCAGAGCCGTCAGAGACGACAGAAGGAAAGCGGACAGCCACGATGAGCGTTCCCCTGCCGACCGCCGACACCCGGTGGCGCTGCACCCTCTGCGGCAATCTCACGCGTTTCGACGTGACCCGCGCGTCGAAGGTCGTCGAGTATGTGCATCTCGACCTGGCCGGTGAGCCGAAGGTCGAGGAACGCGAGGTGGTCAGTGAGACCATCGAGTCGGTCCGCTGCCGCTGGTGCAACGCGGTGGATCAGGTGGAACTCGTGGACAGGCCGGGTGCCGGCTCCTGAGGGAGCGGGCACCCGCACAGCTAGTGGGGTGACGGATGGTGGAGACCGCAGGCGGGGAGCCGGACGACGGCGCCGCTGAGGTGCTCGACCGCCCGCTGCCCGATGGCGTACGGCGCCGGGTCATCCAGATCGTCTCGGACGGCTTCGGGGGGCTCACCCTCACCGAACTGCCCGCGCAGCTGCGCCAGTACGCGCGGTTCACGCCGACCCGGCGCACCAAGTTCGCGGGCAACGCGATGGCGGCCGCCCTGGAGAGCGACCCGCTCTTCAGACAGCGCATCGGCGAACGTCTCAGAGAGGCGCAGGCCGAGCTGGCCGGCGCCCTGGACGCCGGTGCCCCGCCCCCGGCCGCGGACCCCCTCGACGTGGCGGCCGCGGCCTATGTGCTGCGCCCCACGGGCTGGGTGAAGCTGGTGACGGCGGCCGGCGAGGAGGCTCAGCGGGCGGACGCCGAGCGCGCCGACGAGGAGACCAGGGCCGAGCTGGACCGGCTGCGCGAGGAGCTCGCCGCGGCCCGTGGCCAGTCGAAGGCCGAGACCGAACGGCTGCGCACGGAGCTGGAGTCGGCCCGCCGCGAAGCCGAATCGATGCACCGCAAGCTGCGCGGTGCGCTCAGTGACGTCAAGCGCGGTGAGGCCGCGCTGCGCAAGGCGGCCGCCGAGGCCGAGGCGGTACGGGCCGAGGGCCAGGCCCAGGTGTCGGCCGCCGAGAGCGAGACGCGGCGGCTCAAGGCCCGGCTCAGCGAGACCGAGGCGGCCCTGGAGGCCAGCCGCAGGGCCGCGCGCGAGGGGCGCAGTGTCGAGGACATGCGGGTGCGGCTGCTGCTCGACACGGTGCTCGACGCGGCGCAGGGGCTGCGCCGCGAACTCGCCCTGCCGCCCGTCTCCCTGCGGCCCGCCGAGACCGTGGACGCCGTCGAGCCCGGCCGGATGACGCCGAAGGACATCGCGGCCCGAGCCCTGTCCGAGAACGACCCGGCGATCCTGGACCAGTTGCTCGCGCTGCCGCAGGCGCACATGGTCGTCGACGGCTACAACGTCACCAAGACCGGCTATCCCACGATGCCGCTGGAGAAGCAGCGGCTGCGCCTGCTCGGCTCGCTCTCGCAGCTGGCCGCGCAGACCGGTGCCGAGGTCACCTGTGTCTTCGACGGCGCCGAGCTGGCCGCGCCGGTGCTGCTCGCGCCGCCGCGGGGGGTGCGGGTGCTGTTCTCCAAGCCCGGGGTGACGGCCGACGAGCTGATCCGTCAGCTGGTGCGCGCCGAGCCGCCGGGGCGGCCCGTGGTGGTCGTCTCCACCGACCGTGAGGTGGCGGACGGGATCGCCAAGGCGGGGGCGCGGCCGGTCGCTTCGGCGGTGCTCCTGAAGCGCCTTTCGCGCGGCTGAGTGACGGTGTGCAACTCCTGTTCCCTATGCCCGAATTGGGTGCTGGGCTTGCGCGACGTAGCGTCAAGTGACCGCTACTGCCCGTCGATTCTCAGTAAAGAAAACCCTTGCTGAACGGTTTTTTCTCCGTCGGGATTTGATCTGATCACAGGAAGGTCACTAGGGTCTCGCCTCGAACCTCCGCTCGGTTGATCACCCACCCAGGGTGACGGCGGCGGTCCCGCCAGCCGCGTCCCCCGGCAGGCGGCCGGAGGAAGAAGGAGCCGCCTTCGTGGCGTCCCACCGTCGACCCAAGCAGCCGAGCCGCGCACGCGTGACCGTGCTCACCGCGACCGCCGCCGCTGCCGTGGCCCTCACTTCGCAGGCCGCCCAGGCCGCCCCGAAGCCGAGCAAGGACGAGGTCAAGTCCAAGGTCGACAAGCTCTACGAAGAGGCCGAGAAGGCGACCGACAAGTACAACGGCGCCAAGGAGAAGCAGGACAAGCTCGAGAAGCAGGTCGACCGCCTCCAGGACAAGGTCGCCCGCGGCCAGGAGGACCTCAACGAGCTGCGCGGCGGCCTCGGTTCGCTGGCCAGCGCCCAGTACCGCTCCGGCGGTGTCGACCCCTCGGTCCAGCTCTTCCTCTCCTCCGATCCGGACGACTACCTCGACAAGGCGTCCACCCTGGACCAGTTGAGCAGCCAGCAGGTCGAGGCGCTCAAGAAGATCCAGGAGAAGCAGCGGACCCTCGCGCAGGAGCGCAAGGAGGCCGCGGACAAGCTGAAGGACCTCGCGGACACCCGCAAGGAGCTGGGCAACAAGAAGGCGGAGGTCCAGAAGAAGCTGGGCGCCGCCCAGAAGCTGCTCAACACCCTGACGGCCAAGGAGAAGCAGGCCCTCGCCGCCAAGGAGCAGCGCGCGAGCCGCGACGCCGGCGACCGCGTGGACCTCGGCAAGGAGGTCCCGGCCTCGCAGCGCGGCCAGGCCGCCCTGGCCGCCGCGGCCACCCAGATAGGCAAGCCCTACGTCTCCGGCGGCAGCGGCCCCAACTCGTACGACTGCTCCGGCCTCACGCAGTGGGCGTACAACCAGGCCGGCGTGCAGATAACCCGGACCACGTACACGCAGCAGAACGACGGCACCAAGATCGGCCGCGGCGAGCTCAAGCCCGGCGACCTGGTGTTCTTCAACAACCTCGCGCACGTGGGCTTCTACGCGGGCAACGGCCAGGTGCTGCACGCCCCGCACCCCGGCGCCTCGGTGCGCTACGAGTCGATGAGCTACCTCGGCACCTTCCAGTTCGGCGTGCGCATCTGACGCCGTACCCCTCGCCGGGCGTCAACTCCCCGGCGACACCGTCCGAACGGGCGAATTCCGGCATCCCTCGCTGACCCCGCGCCCCGTCGATGACCTGCGTCAGAGACGGGGCGCAGGGCTGTGTGCGTACGGCAGGGTCTTTGGCCGCTGTGTAGTCGCGCGGCTACTGTCGCGCGCATTCCCCCGACAAGCGGGGGGCGTTCCCCCGGTGCGCCGGGGGTTCGTCAGCGGAAGGGAGAGCGGCTTCCTGTGGGGTCCCATCGCCGTCCCGCAGCCTCCGGCCTGGACCGGAGCACGCGCGTCACCGTCATCTCGGCCGCGGCAGCCACCGCGGCCGCCGCTCTCAGCGCGGCCCCGGCGGGGGCAGCACCGCAGGACCGTCCGACCGACACCAGCGCCAAGGTCGACCGCCTCTTCGAGCAGGCCGAGCGGGCCACCGAGGCGTACAACAAGGCCGACGAGCGGGCCGACCGGCTGCGGGCCAAGGTCGCGCGGACCAAGGACAGCGTCGCGCGCGGCCAGGAGCGCATCAACATGATGCGCGGGGCGCTCGGTTCGCTCGCGGGCGCCCAGTACCGCTCGGGGGGCATCGACCCGGCGGTGGCCCTGATGCTCTCCTCGGACCCGGACGCCTACCTCGACCGGGCGGCCGCCCTCGACCGCATCAGCGCCCGGCAGCTCGGTGAACTCACCGAGCTGCAGCGGGCCCAGCGCGCCCTGGCGCAGCAGCGGGCGGAGGCCACCCGGGAGCTGGCCGAGCTGGAGAAGAGCCGCAAGGCCGTGGCCCGGCACAAGCGGTCCGTCGAGCACAAGCTGGCGCAGGCGCGACGGCTGCTCAACGCGATGCCGTCGCGGGCCCGCGCGGAGTACGACCGCAGTTCGCGCTCCGGGAGTTCCGGGCGCAGCAGCATGCCGGACCTGTCCGGCGCCGCCGCGCCCTCGTCCTCGCGCGCCGCGGCCGCCATCGCCGCGGCCCGGCAGGCGGTGGGCCGGCCCTATGTGTGGGGCGCCAACGGGCCCTCGGGCTTCGACTGTTCGGGCCTGACGCAGTGGTCGTACGCGCAGGCGGGCGTCGGGCTTCCGCGCACCTCGCAGGAGCAGCGGTACGCCGGGCGGCAGGTGTCCCTGTCCGAGGCGGAGCCCGGCGATCTGGTGGCCTACCGGGACGACGCGAGCCACATCGGCATGTACGTGGGCAACGGCCAGGTCGTGCACGCGCCCTACCCGGGGGCGCCGGTGCGCTACGACCCGGTGGGCATGATGCCGGTGTCCTCGGTGACGCGGGTCTGAGCCCGCGTGCGGGCGGGGCACGCGCGCGTGGGCCGTACGATCTGAAACGTGGCTGGTCGCAACCGAAGTGCGCGGGTGAGAGGCGGATGGGCGGCGGCGCTGTGCCTCGCCCTCCTTGCTCTTCTTGTCGGCTGCGGCGGCCCCGATCGGCCCGACCCCGCCTCCGGAGAGGTGACCCGGCTCCTCGACCGGCGCGCGGCGGCGGTCCTGAAGCACGACGCCGAGGCGTACGCGGCGACCGGCGGGCCCACCGCCGCCCTCGCCAACCTCCGCGACGTCCCGCTCGCTTCGTGGTCGTACCGCCTGACCGGGCTCGACCGCGACGGCGCGCACGCCACCGCGACCGCCGAACTGGCCTACCGGATCAAGGGATATGACCGCGCCCCGCTCAAGGCGCAGCGCACCCTGACCCTGGAGCGGCACGGGGAGCGGTGGTCCGTGGCCGCTGAGCGCCCCGCCGAGAAGGCGGCGGAGCAACTCTGGGACCAGGGGCACGTCGACGTCGTACGGGGCGTGCACAGCCTCGTCCTGGGCGCCGGCAGCGGGGAGCGCCTGGAGGAGTTCGCGGACCGCGCGGACCGGGCGGTGCCCGCCGTGCGGGACGCGTGGCCGGGCGCGTGGCCGCAGCGGGTCGTCATCCTCGTGCCGAAGACCCTCGACGGGATGGCGGGGCTGCTCGGCGCCCCGGCCTCCGGGTACCAGGGGATCGCGGCGGTCACCACGGGCGAGGCGGGCGGCGCGGCCAAGGCCCCCGCCGACCGGATCATCGTCAACCCCGAGGCGTACGGCGCCCTCGGCGACTTCGGCGAGCAGGTCGTGATCACCCACGAGACGACCCATGTCGCGACCCGCGCGCACACCTCGCCCGCGACCCCGCTCTGGCTCTCCGAGGGCTTCGCGGACTGGGTCGGCTACCGAGGTACGGGCTGGCGCGCGACGCAGGCGGCGCCGGAGCTGCGCCGGGCCGTGGCGCGGGGGCAGCTGCCGGGGAAGCTGCCCGAGGACGAGGACTTCGGGTTCGCGGGCGACGCGGCGAAGCTGGCGCAGTCGTACGAGGGCGCCTGGCTGGCCTGCCGGATGATCGCGGACCGGTGGGGCGAGCGGAAGCTGACGGACTTCTACGAAGCGGTCGGCGACCGCAAGAAGAGAGCGGGCGCCGTGGAGTCGGCGCTGCGGGACGTGCTCGGGACCACGCCCGAGGAGTTCACGGCGCGGTGGCGTACGTATCTGCGGACCGAGCTCGGCTGACCTCGCCGTCCTCCGTCAACTGCCGCTCCCGCTCCCGGGGTTCGGCGACCGTCTGGCGCCACAGGGCGCGGCAGGCGGCCAGGGAGGCGGCCACCAGGAGGCCGTTGCGGACGAGGAGCAGCGCGATGCCGAGGGCGTCGCTCGCCACCACGTGCGAGAACCAGACCGGGAACTCCAGGAACGTGACGAAGGTGGCCACGAGGACCAGGCGCGCCGGGAGCAGCATCCGGCTGCTGCGGAAGGCCAGGCACACGGCCGCGACCCCGACCAGCCACAGCAGGTACTGCGGGCTGATCACCCGGCTCGTCACCGTGAACAGGAGCACCGCGGTGAAGGCGGCGTCCGCGGCCGTGCTCGCCGACCAGGCGCGGGCCCGCAGGCGCCACAGCAGCAGCCACCCGAAGGCGGCCACGGTCAGCGCCTGGGCGAGGGCGCTCACCAACGGCACGTACGGGCCGAGGAATTCGACCGATCCGTAGTTGAGCTGCACGCCGCCCCGCCAGCCGAGGTGGCGCGCGACATGGAAGACGAGCGCCCCGAGCGACTCGACCTCGGTGCCCCGGTCGCGCTGGAACGTCAGGAAGGCGAGGGCGCCCGGCATCGCCACGGCGAAGGCCAGCGTGAGCGCGAGGGCGGTGGCCACGGCCGCGGTCCAGGAGCGCCGGGTCGCCCCCGCGCGCGGGGTGCCGGCCAGGAGCAGCACCGGCCACACCTTGAGCAGCGCCCCGAACCCGGCGAGCGCCCCCATCAGGCGTGGGCGGCGCGCCCCGGCGAGCAGCGCGGCGACCGCGACGGCGGTCACCATCAGGTCGTAGCGGGCGTACACGATGGGCCCGAGCAGGGCCACGCCCACCGCCCAGACCCAGGCGCCCCGCGGGGACCTGCCGGGGCGGCGGCCCGCGTACCAGAGCAGCGCGGCCACGAGGGCGTCGGCGAGGAAGGCGAGGACGAAGAACGCCTGCGCGTAGCCGAGGACGGGCAGCAGGGCGGGGGAGAGGACCGCGAGGGCGGCGGCGGGCGGGTACTGCCAGGTGACGTCGTCGAGCGGGAAGGTGCCGGTGCGCAGGACCTCGTACCAGCCCTGGTAGATGACCGAGACGTCGCTGGTCACGTCGGGGCCCGGGGCGGTGATGACGTGGAGGACGCAGAGCAGGAGGACGGTCCTGGTCAGGGCCCAGAGGGTCAGGAAGCGGGCCCAGGGCGGCAGTTGGCGCGCCGTGGCGAGGGCGGTACGGCCGGTTCTTGTCCCCTGTGCGTCCGCCATGCGCGCCCTGCCCCTTAAGTGACGTTTCGGTGTGATTCGGGCAGCCATGATGCCGGGCGGCGGGGGGAGGGGCCACGAGGCTGGCCGGACGGGGCGCAGGGCGCGGCGGCCCGGTACTGTCGGCGGCGATGCACAAGACCCTGATCGTCACGAACGACTTCCCGCCCAGGCCCGGTGGCATCCAGGCGTTCCTGCACAACATGGCGCTGCGCCTGGACCCCGAGCAGCTCGTCGTCTACGCCTCCACCTGGAAGCGCGGCCGCGAGGGCACCGAGGCCACCGCCGCCTTCGACGCCGAGCAGCCCTTCACGGTGGTCCGCGACCGCACGACGATGCTGCTGCCCACGCCGCGCGTGACCCGGCGCGCGGTCTCGCTGCTGCGTGAACACGGCTGTACGTCGGTGTGGTTCGGGGCCGCGGCCCCGCTGGGCCTGATGGCGCCCGCGCTGCGCAAGGCGGGCGCGCGGCGGCTGGTGGCGACGACGCACGGGCACGAGGCGGGGTGGGCGCAGCTGCCCGCCGCGCGCGGGCTGCTGCGGCGGATCGGCGAGTCGACGGACACGATCACCTATCTCGGCGAGTACACGCGCTCACGGATCGCCTCCGCGCTGACCGACGCCGCGGCCACGCGGATGGTCCAACTGCCGCCCGGCGTCGACGAGAAGACCTTCCACCCGGGGTCGGGCGGCGACGAGGTGCGGGCGCGGCTCGGGCTGAGCGACCGGCCGGTGGTCGTGTGCGTCTCGCGGCTGGTGCGCAGGAAGGGGCAGGACACGCTCATCCTCGCGATGCCGCGGATCCTGGCGGCGGTGCCGGACGCGGTGCTGCTGATCGTGGGCGGCGGCCCCTACGAGGACGAGCTGCGCAAGCTGGCCGCTCAGACGGGGGTGGCGGACTCGGTCCGCTTCACCGGGGCGGTGCCGTGGGCGGAGCTGCCCGCGCACTACGGGGCGGGGGACGTGTTCGCGATGCCCTGCCGTACGCGGCGCGGGGGCCTCGACGTGGAGGGGCTCGGGATCGTGTACCTGGAGGCTTCGGCGACGGGGCTGCCGGTGGTGGCGGGGGACTCGGGGGGTGCGCCGGACGCCGTGCTCGATGGGGAGACGGGGTGGGTGGTTCGGGGCGGCTCCCCCGAGGAGGCTGCTGACCGGATCGTCGTGCTGCTCGGTGATGGGGAGTTGCGGCGGCGGATGGGGGAGCGGGGGCGGGAGTGGGTGGAGGAGCGGTGGCGGTGGGACTTGCTGGCTGAGCGGCTTCGGGGGTTGCTGTAGGGGGTTTCCTTTTCCCCGATCCCGCCCCTTCCCGAATCAGCCGACTCCGTCGCCCCTGGGGCACCCTGTTATCGCCGCTGACGCGGCTCGTCCTCAAGCGCCGGACGGGCTATCCCTAGCCCGTCCGGCGCTTGAGGACGAGGCCGTCCAGGCCGATCGGGGGTCTAGGGGCGAAGCTCCAGGAAGGCCCACCCAGGGG
>NZ_JBHYJB010000028.1:0-13192 GCF_042740175.1 Streptomyces sp. NPDC059009
GGGCTATCCCTAGCCCGTCCGGCGCTTGAGGACGAGGCCGTCCAGGCCGATCGGGGGTCTAGGGGCGAAGCTCCAGGAAGGCCCACCCAGGGGCGACGGAGTCGCCGGATTCGGGAAGGGGCGGGGTCGGGGAAGGGAGAACTAGCCCCGGTACAGCGCCTCGATCTCGTCCGCGTAGTCCTTCGCGACCACGTTGCGCTTCAGCTTCAGGGACGGGGTCAAGTGGCCCGACTCCTCCGTGAACTGGGAGGAGAGGATGCGGAACTTGCGGACCGACTCCGCCTTGGACACCGCCGCGTTGCCGTCGTCCACCGCCGCCTGGATCGCGGCGATCAGCTCCGCGTCGTCACGCAGGGACGCCGCCGTGGAGCCCGCGGGCTTCCCGTGCTCCTCGGCCCAGCGGCCCAGGAACTCGTCGTCGACCGTGACCAGCGCGCCCACGAAGGGGCGGCCGTCGCCGACGACCATGCACTCGGCGACGAGGGCGTGTGCACGGATGCGGTCCTCGATGACGGCGGGGGCGACGTTCTTGCCGCCCGCCGTCACGATGATCTCCTTCTTGCGGCCGGTGATGCGCAGATAGCCGTCCTCGTCGAGGGTGCCGATGTCGCCGGTGTGGAACCAGCCGTCGGCCAGGGCCTCTTCGGTCGCGCCCTCGTTGTTCCAGTACTCCTTGAACAGGTGCTCGCCGTGGAGCAGGACCTCGCCGTCGTCGGCGATGCGGACGACGGAGCCGGGCAGCGGCTGGCCGACGGTGCCGATCTTCGTACGGTCCCAGGGGTTGAACGCCGTGGCCGCGCAGGACTCGGTGAGGCCGTAGCCCTCCAGGACCGTGAAGCCGATGCCGCGGAAGAAGTGGCCGAGGCGCTCGCCGAGCGGGGCGCCGCCGGAGATCGCGTACTCGCCGCGGCCGCCGAGGACGGCGCGCAGCTTGCTGAAGACCAGCTTGTCGAAGACCTTGTGCTTGAGGCGGAGGCCGACGGACGGGCCCGCCGGGGTGTCCAGGGCGCGGCTGTACGCGATCGCCGTGTCCGCCGCCTTGTCGAAGATCTTGCCCTTGCCGTCGGCCTGCGCCTTGGCGCGCGCCGCGTTGTAGACCTTCTCGAAGACGCGCGGGACACCGAGGATCATCGTCGGCCGGAACGAGGCCAGTTCGTCCGTGAGGTGCTTGATGTCGGGTGCGTGGCCCAGCTTGATGGGCGCCATCAGCGCCGCCACCTCGACCAGGCGGCCGAAGACATGGGCGACCGGGAGGAAGAGGAGGACCGAGCACTCGCCCGTACGGAACAGGGGTTTGAGGCGCTCCACCACATTGCCGCACTCCGCGAAGAAGGCGCGGTGCGTGAGCACACAGCCCTTGGGGCGGCCCGTGGTGCCCGAGGTGTAGACGATGGTCGCCGGGTCGTCGGCGCCCGCGATGGCGCTGCGCTCCTCGACGGTCGCGTCCGGGACGTCCGCGCCCGTGCGGTTCAGCTCCTCGACGCCGCCGCGCTCGATCTCCCACACGTGCGCGAGCGCGGGCAGGCGGTCGCGCACCGACTCGACGGCGGCCGCGTGCGCGCCGGACTCCACGACGATGGCCACGGCGCCGGAGTCGCCCAGGATCCACTGGATCTGCTCGGCCGAACTCGTCTCGTACACCGGCACGGTGACCGCGCCCGCGCTCCAGATCGCGAAGTCGATCAGCGTCCACTCGTAGCGCGTGCGCGACATCAGGCCGACGCGGTCGCCCGGCCGCACCCCCGCGGCGATGAGGCCCTTGGCGGCGGCGCGCACCTCGGCGAGGAAGGCCGTGGCGGTGACGTCCTGCCAGGTGCCGTTCACCTTCCGGCCGATGACGGCGACATCCGGGTGCTGCGCGGCATTTCTGCGGACGATGTCGGTCAGATTGCCGTCCGCGGGGACCTCGTACAGGGCCGGAAGGCTGAACTCGCGCAAGACTGCTGCTCCTACATAGGGCGCCGGCGCCACGACGTTGTGCGATGCGACGGTGCGGTCCAAGATCGGGCAGGTGCTCAGGTGAGGGGGGCTCGAGCACTACTGGACTGCCCGGACGTTACCCATCGGTACGGGCTCTTCGATAGGGGGGCAGGGCCAGATGTTCAATGCGTCACACGTCGTTGTGGTCTGAATCGCACAGTACGCCACGCTCTTCCCGACTCGGAAGTAACCGCAGGTCCGGCGCTCTCGGCCGGGTTCAAGGGCGCTTTCGGGCGCCCCTTCCACGGTGTCGCGCGCCGACTTAGGGTGATCGGCATGCCAGGTTTCCGGGTTCATGTGGTCAGCGACGTGCACGGCAATGCCAGGGACCTCGCGCGCGCGGGCGACGGCGCCGACGCCCTGGTCTGCCTGGGAGACCTCGTCCTCTTCCTCGACTACGCGGACCACGCGCGCGGCATCTTCCCGGACCTCTTCGGCAAGGAGAACGCCGACCGCCTCGTCGAGCTGCGCACCGCCCGCCGCTTCGACGAGGCACGGGAGTTCGGCGCCCGGCTCTGGGCGGGCATCGACCGCGCCCCGGCCGTCGAGCGGGCGGTCCGCGGCCAGTACGCCGAGATGTTCGCGGCCTTCCCGACACCGACGTACGCGACGTACGGCAATGTCGACGTCCCGCACCTGTGGAAGGAGTACGCGGCCCCGGGCACCACCGTCCTCGACGGGGAGCGGGCCGAGATCGGCGGCCGGGTCTTCGGCTTCGTCGGCGGCGGACTGCGCACCCCCATGCGGACGCCCTACGAGATCAGCGACGAGGAGTACGCCGCCAAGATCGAGGCCATCGGCGACGTCGACGTGCTGTGCACCCACATACCGCCGGACGTCCCCGAGCTCCTCTACGACACCGTCGCGCGCCGCTTCGAGCGGGGCAGCCGGGCGCTGCTCGACGCGATCCGCAGGACCCGCCCCCGGTACGCGCTTTTCGGCCACGTCCACCAGCCCCTTGTGCGGCGCATGCGGATCGGGGCGACGGAGTGTGTGAACGTCGGTCATTTCGCGGGCTCGGGCAGGCCCTGGGCCCTGGAGTGGTGACGGCCCGCGCACCCATGCGCGGTAGCCTTCACGCTGCACACACAGCACCGCGTACCGGACCGCATCTGGAGGAGCCACGGCGATGGCGGAACACACCAGCTCGAGCATCACGATCGAGGCGGCACCGGCCGAGGTCATGGAAGTGATCTCCGACTTCGCGCGCTATCCGGACTGGACGGGCGAGGTGAAGCAGGCGGAGGTCCTGGCCACCGACGACCGGGGCCGTGCGCAGCAGGTCCGCCTCGTCATGGACGCGGGCGCGATCAAGGACGACCAGACCCTCGGCTACACCTGGACCGGGGACAACGAGGTCAGCTGGACCCTCGTCAAGTCCCAGATGCTGCGCTCCCTCGACGGGTCGTACCTCCTCAAGCCGGTGGGCTCGGGCACCGAGGTCACGTACTCGCTGACCGTCGACGTGAAGATCCCGATGCTCGGGATGATCAAGCGCAAGGCGGAGAAGGTCATCATCGACCGGGCGCTCGCGGGCCTGAAGAAGCGGGTGGAGACCCCCAAGGGCTGAGGCGCACCGCCCCGCGCGGGAGCCCGGCTCTCACGTACCGTTCAGCACCATGCGCACCCTTCTCGTCACCGGCCCCGGCGGTTCCGGGCGGACCACGGTCGCCGCAGCCGCCGCCCTCGCCGCCGCGCGCGGCGGATCCCGGACCCTGGTCCTGTCCGCCGACCGCACCGACACCCTCGGCGCCGTGCTCGGCGTGCCCGTCGGCGCGGCGGCGACCGAGGTGCGGCAGGGGCTCGCGGCGGTGCGCACGGCGCCCGACGAGACGTTCCGCGACGACCTGCTCGCCCTGCAGCGGCGGGCCGGCTCCGCCCTCGACCTGCTCGGCGCCGACCGGCTCGCCGACGACGAGCTCACGCCGCTGCCGGGCAGCGAGGAACTGGCCCTGCTGCGCGCCCTGCGCGACGCCGCCGAGGGCGCCCACGGGACGTACGACACCGTCGTCGTCGACCTGCCGCCGACCCCGCGCGCCCTCGCCGTGCTCGCCCTGCCCGAGCAGCTGCGCCGCTATCTGCGCCGCCTCCTGCCGCCCGAGCGCCAGGCCGCCCGCGCCCTGCGCCCCATGCTCGGCCGCCTCGCCGGGGTCCCGATGCCCGCCACCTGGCTGTACGAGACCGCGGAGCGCTGGGGCGGTGAACTGGCCGCCGTCCAGGGCGTGATCGAGAGCCCGGACACGACGGTGCGCCTGGTCGCCGAGCCCTCACCCGCGGGCAGCGACGCCGTCCGCCTCAGCCGCGCCGGGCTCGCCCTGCACGCCCTGCGCACCGACCCGCTCACCGCCAACCGGCTGCTCCCCGACGCCCCGTCCGACCCCTGGCTCGCCGGGCTCGGCGCGCAGCAGCAGAAGGCCCTCGGGGAGTGGGAGCAGGAGTACGGGCGGGTGGACCGGGTCCGTCACCTGGGCCGGGACCCGCGCGGCACCGACGACCTGGCCGCTCTCGGGGTGGCGGCGCCCGGACCCGCCCCGGCCGCGGCCGAGTGGCCCGTCGTCCAGGGCGAGCCGGGGAGCGAGGCCCCGTACGTGTGGCACATACCGCTGCCGGGCGCCGTCCGCGAGGAGCTCGGCCTGATCCGGCGCGGCGACGAACTCGTCGTCACCGTCGGCCCGCTGCGCCGGATCGTTCCGCTGCCGTCCGCGCTGCGCCGCTGCACCGTCGCCGGGGCCGGGCTGCGCGAGGGGGAGCTGCGGGTGCGGTTCGTGCCGGACCCCGCGCTGTGGCCGCGCACCCCTTGAACGCCGCTTTGAACGTCGCTGAACGCCGCTGAGCGCCGCGCACCCCGTGAACGCCGTACCGCCGTTCGGGTAACGTCGTGAGTACGCGAGCGAGCGTACGAACCAGCGAGCGTACGGATCAGCAAGCGTACGAACCAGTTGGCCTTCCGCAGGAGTCAGTCCGTCATGAGCGATGCCAGCGACGCCACCGACCGCGACCGCGAGGAGCCCGAGGCGCCCCGGGCCACCGACGCCGACGCCTGGGAGAAGGCGTGCGCGGAGGATCTCGCCGCGGAGCGGGCCCGCCGCCGTGCCCGGCACGGCCCGCCGCCCGGCTCCGCCGCCGAGGAGCTGCGCAAGCTCGTCGACGCGGTCGCCGACAAGTTCGACAAGTTCTCCGGGCTGCAGGCCCCGCTGTTCGGCGCGGTCGCGCAGGGCGCCGTCGAGCAGACCGTCAAGCAGGTGGTCAAGCAGGCGAAGGCCGCCGTCGAGCCCGTCATCGAGCGCAACCCCGACGTCTTTGATCACCTCGCGGCGGCCGGGTCCGAGCTGCTCGCCGCCTACCGCTCCGCGGTGGAGAAGCAGGAGGGCCGCTGGACCCGCCCGTCCGATCCCCCCGGCGCCCCTCGTGACGCCCACGACCCCGACGGCCGGCAGGCCCCCGGCGGCCCCGCCGACCGGCGTGACGAAGGGCCCGGAGCAGGCGAACACATCGACCTGGACTGACGACCCCTCGGGTACGGTGGGCCATAGCGGGGCTCGATCGAACTGAGGGATTCATGGGACTCACCATCGGCGTCGACATCGGCGGCACGAAGATCGCGGCCGGAGTGGTCGATGAGGACGGCAACATCCTCTCGACCTTCAAGGTGCCGACCCCTGGCACGTCCGAGGCCATCACGGACGCCATCGCCTCGGCGGTGGAAGGCGCACGCGCCGGGCACGAGATCGTCGGCGTGGGCATCGGTGCCGCCGGCTACGTCAACCGGCAGCGCTCCACGGTCTACTTCGCGCCCAACGTCGACTGGCGCCAGGAGCCGCTGAAGGAAGAGGTCGAGAAGCGCGTCAGCCTCCCGGTCGTCGTCGAGAACGACGCGAACGCGGCCGCGTGGGGCGAGTACAAGTTCGGCGGCGGCAAGGGCCACCGCAACGTCATCTGCATCACCCTCGGCACCGGCCTCGGCGGCGGCATCATCATCGGCAACAAGCTGCGCCGCGGGCACTTCGGCGTGGCCGCCGAGTTCGGCCACATCCGGATGGTGCCGGACGGCCTGCTGTGCGGCTGCGGCAGCCAGGGCTGCTGGGAGCAGTACGCCTCCGGCAGCGCCCTCGTGCGCTACGCCCGCCAGCGCGCCAACGCCACCCCCGAGCACGCCGAGTACCTGCTCTCGCTGGGCGACGGCACCCCCGAGGGCATCGAGGGCAAGCACATCTCCATGGCCGCCCGGCAGGGCGACGCCGTGGCCGTCGACTCCTACCGCGAGCTGGCCCGCTGGGCCGGTGCGGGCCTCGCCGACCTGGCCTCCCTCTTCGACCCGTCCGCGTTCATCGTCGGCGGCGGCCTCTCGGACGAGGGCGAGCTGGTCCTCGACCCGATCCGCAAGTCCTTCAAGCGCTGGCTCGTCGGCGGCAACTGGCGGCCCCAGGCCGAGGTCATCGCCGCCCAGCTGGGCAACAAGGCGGGCCTCGTCGGCGCCGCCGACCTGGCGCGGGAGCCCGACCCGGTGATGTGAGTCCGCGACCCCGCCCGTTCGGCCAGGCCCGCCGCGCCCCGTGAGGGAGCGGCGGGCCTTGTCGTATCTTGATCGCCATGTCTGTGGAGCCGTCTGTCGAGACACTGCCCAACTCCCGTACCGAGCCGGATGGTTCAGCGGTCGTCCGGGTGCTCAGCTACAACATCCGCTCGATGCGCGACGACGAGGCCGCCCTCGCCCGCGTCATCACCGCCTGCGCCCCCGACCTGGTCCTGATCCAGGAGGCCCCGCGCTTCTTCCGCTGGCGCAAGAAGCTGGCCCGGCTCGCGGCCGCCTCCGGCCAGGTGATCCTCTCCGGCGGCGGCACGGCGTCGGGGCCCGCGCTGCTGTGCTCGCTGCGGGCCACCGTGGAGCGCACCGAGGACGTGCTCCTGCCGCTCACGCCCGGACTGCACCGGCGCGGCTTCGCCACCGCGGTCGTACGGTTCGGGGGCGCCCGCCTCGGCGTCCTCAGCTGCCACTTGAGCCTGCAGTCCGACGAGCGGTACGACCAGGGCGGCATGCTCCTGGACCGGCTCGCCGGGATGGGCGTGGACCACGCGGTGGCGGGCGGCGACCTCAACGACCGCCCCGACGGCCGCACGTTCCGCAGGCTCGCGGGCAGCCTCCAGGACTGCTGGGCCACCAAGCCGTGGGGCGGCGAGTACACCTCGACCCCCGCCGACCCGCACCAGCGCATCGACGCCCTCTTCGCGACCTCGGGGGTCGAAGTCCTGGGCTGCGGTGTGCCGTTGGAGCTTCCCGGGGTGAGCGACGGGGATCTGAGGGCGGCCACGGATCATTTGCCGGTCCTTGCCGCGCTGCGGGTTCCTGCCGCGCCGGAGCACCGGCGGGACGTGCGGAGCCAGCGCAGGGCGAGGGCCGATTGAGGGCGAGGGTCAGGGCCGACGGAGGGCGAGGGTCGACGGAGAGCGAGGGTCAGGGCCGGGCGAGGGTCAGACGACCGCCCCGCGCCCCGGGTCGTCGTCCTCCTCGTCGTCCCCCTTCATCCGGATCACCAGCGTGGCGAAGCCGCCGAGGAAGCCGCCGATGCCGAGGGTGGTCAGCCACCACGTCATGTCCCAGCCGAGCAGCACGGCCAGGAGGATCAGGACGGGGCCGCCGATGACCGCGAGCCAGGCGAACTTGGCGGTGACGTCGGCCTCGGGCAGGGGCGGGTCCGGGGGGACGAAGTGGCCCTCGTCGTCCGCGTCGAAGTCGTCCTCGGTGGGCTCGGGGGCGGTGTAGTCGCGGGGGCCGCCGACGCCGGGGGCGAAGGAGACGGAGCTGCCCAGAGGGCTGCCGCCCGGGCCGGAGGAGTCCTTGGAGTCCTTGCTGTTCTTGGTCTCCTTGGTCCCTGCTTCGTCCTTGTCCCCGTCGGCCCCGTCGTTCCCGTCGTTCCCGTCGTTCGTCTCCGGCTCCAGGAGCGCCAGGTCCTCGACGGACTTGAAGGGCTTGGCGCCGGGCGGGTCCGCGGGCTCCTCGCCGTACCCGGCGACGATGGCCTGCCAGGCCGCCTCCTCGTCCAGGGGCGTGCCCTGGCCGGGGTACTTCTCCACGGGCGCTCCGCCGTCGTCCGGCTCGCGGCTCTCGTCGCGGTCCGCGCCGTGCTGCTCAGCCACCTGTGGCCGTCCCCTCTTTGGTCGTGCCCTCGTCGAGACTCGGGGCGAGCCGGGTGAGGAAGGCGTGGCTCTCCTCGTGGATCCGGTCCGCGTCGTGGTCCAACGTCGCGACGTGGTAGCTCTGTTCCAGGAGGATCTCCGTGACGTCCGTGGAGGAGACCCGGCTGAGGATGCGGGCCGCGTCGGCGGGCTTGACCACGTGGTCCTGCGGGCTGTGCAGGAGCAGCAACGGCTGGGTGACCTGGGGCAGTTCGGCATCCACGACGCCGCACAGCCGGCGCATCGAGTCCGCCGCATTCAGGGGGACGCGGTCGTAGCTGATCTCCTTGCTGTCCTCCTTGGCGATGTCGCTCCCGATGCCCTTCGTCGAGCGGATCAGGTGCCGGGCCAGCGGGAGCGTGGCGGCGGCCAGGCCGTGCAGCTTGTTGAGGGGGTTGACCAGGACGAGGCCGCTGATCGCGTCCCCGTGCTTCGCCGCGAGACGCAGGGAGAGCGCGCCGCCCATGGAGAGACCGAAGACGAAGACCTGGGAGCACCGCTCACGGAGCTCGGCGAGGGCGCGGTCCACCTCCGCGTACCAGTCCTGCCAGCCGGTGATGTTCATGTCCTCCCAGCGCGTGCCGTGGCCCGGCAGCAGGGGCAGGGAGACCGTGAGGCCGCGCTCGGCCAGGTACTCGGCCCAGGGGCGGAGCGAGTGCGGGGATCCGGTGAAGCCGTGACAGAGGAGGACGCCGACCTCTCCGCCCTCGTGGCGGTACGGCTCGGCTCCGGCGAGGACCGGCACCTTCGGTCTCCTTCGTGAGGTGAAGCGGGGAGGGGTACTTCACCGTACGCGACCGGACCGACACCGACCAGGGCCGTCGGCGAGCTCCCGCAGGGAGGGACGTGCCCGTACGGGTTAAGGTCTGATCCACAGACACAGGAGGAAGACGGTTGATCTACGGCGCAATGAAGGTGGCCATCGGAGGGCCCCTGAAGCTCGGCTTCAGGCCCTGGGTGGAGGGCCTCGAGAACATTCCCGCCGAGGGTCCCGCCATCCTGGCCAGCAACCACCTGTCCTTCTCCGACTCCTTCTTCCTGCCCGCGGTGCTCGACCGCAAGGTCACCTTCATCGCGAAGGCCGAGTACTTCACCACGCCCGGCGTGAAGGGCAAGCTGACGGCGGCCTTCTTCAAGGGCGTCGGCCAGCTCCCCGTGGACCGCTCGGGCTCGCGCGGTGCGGGGGAGGCGGCGATCAAGAGCGGCATCGAGGTCCTTGAGCGCGGCGAGCTCTTCGGCATCTACCCGGAGGGGACGCGCTCGCCCGACGGGCGGCTCTACCGGGGCAAGCCCGGCGGCCTCGCGCGCGTGGCGCTCGCGACGGGTGCGCCGGTGCTCCCCGTCGCGATGATCGACACCGAGAAGATCCAGCCGCCCGGCAAGGTCATGCCGAAGCTGATGCGGCCCGGCATCCGCATCGGCAAGCCGCTCGACTTCACCCGCTACCAGGGCATGGAGCACGACCGGTTCGTGCTGCGGGCGGTGACCGACGAGGTCATGTACGAAATCATGAAGCTCTCCGGCCAGGAGTACGTCGACATGTACGCGACCGCCGCCAAGCGGCAGATCGCGGAGGCGGCCAAGGCGGAGAAGGCCGCCAAGGAAGCCGAGAAGGCGGCAGAGAAAGAGGCCGAGAAGGCGGCGGACAAGGCGGCGGCAGAGAAGGCGGCGGCAGAGAAGGCCGCCGAGCAGGCCGGGGAGAAAGACGCCGCCAAGTAAGGACGTCGCCCGGCAAGGGCGGCGCCGGGCAGGCGGTCGGGAGCAGGCGGGGGCGTGGGGGACATGGCCAAGCGCGAGAGAGTCATGAGGATGTCGGTCGAGCAGCCGCTGTGGCGCGCGCTCACCGGCTACCGCGTCCTGACGATGCTGTACGCGATCGGGCTCTTCGTCTCCGCGTACGAGAAGTTCGCCCGCCCCTGGGTCGCCATCGGCTACTTCGTGGTGCTCGCGGGCTGGACCCTCGCCACGCTGCCCAAGGTCGCGAACGCGGCGAGCTGCACCAAGCGGTTCCTCGTCCTGGACCTGGCCGTCGCGCTGACCGGCATCCTGCTCACGCCTCTCGCCGACGCGCGCCAGCAGCTCGTCGGCGAAGGCCCGACGCTGCCCTCCATATGGACAGCGGGCGCCGTCCTCGCGTACGCGATCAAGGGCGGCTGGCGGTGGGCGGCCTGTGCGTCCGCGCTCGTCGGCGCCGCCAACATCGTGCAGCGCGGCGAGCTCACCCAGTCCACCGTGCACAACGTCCTGCTGGTCTGCATCGCCTCCATCGCCATCGGCTACGTCGTCGAGGTGGCCCGCGCCTCCGAGCGCACCCTCGCCCGTGCCCTGGAGATCGAGGCCGCCACCCGGGAGCGGGAGCGCCTGGCCCGGGACATCCACGACAGCGTCCTGCAGGTCCTCGCGATGGTGCAGCGGCGCGGCAGCGCCATCGGCGGCGAGGCGGCCGAGCTCGGCCGCCTCGCGGGCGAGCAGGAGGTCGCCCTGCGCACCCTCGTCGCCGGGGGCCTGGTGCCCGCGTCCCGGGCCTCGGAGGGCGCCGCAGAAGGTGCCGTGGTGCGCGCCGTCGAGGAGCCCGACGACGCGACGCCGTGCGATCTGCGCCCCCTGCTGGCCCCGCACGCCGGGTCGAAGGTGACGCTGTCCGAGCCGGGTGCGCCGGTCCTTCTCGCGCCCGCTGCCGGCAAGGAGCTGGCGGCCGCTGTCAGTGCCGCCCTGGACAATGTGCGCAAGCACGCCGGGGCGGCGGCGCACGCGTGGATCCTGGTCGAGGACGAGCCGGACGCGGTCATCGTCACGGTGCGGGACGACGGCCCGGGCATCCCCGAGGGCCGCCTCGCCCAGGCCGAGGGCGAGGGCCGCATGGGGGTGGCGCTCTCGATCCGGGGGCGGCTGCGGGACATCGGGGGCTCGGCCGAGCTGATCTCGGTGCCGGGCCAGGGGACCGAAGTGGAACTGAGAGTGCCGCGCGCGACGCACGGCACACGGGGGAAGGCAGGAAAGGCGAGATGAGCGAGCAGCAGCAGCCGGGCGCGGCGGCCGAGGAAGCCACCGGGCCCATCAAGGTCATGGTCGTCGACGACCACCCGATGTGGCGCGACGCGGTCGCCCGTGACCTCACCGAGGCGGGCCTGGACGTGGTGGCCACGGCGGGCGACGGCGAGCAGGCGGTCCGCCGCGCCCAGGCCGCCGCCCCGGACGTCCTCGTCCTGGACCTGAACCTCCCGCTGAAGCCCGGCGTCCAGGTCTGCAAGGAGCTCGTCGGCGCCAACCCCGCCCTGCGCGTCCTCGTCCTGTCGGCCAGCGGGGAGCATGCCGACGTCCTGGAGGCGGTCAAGTCCGGCGCCACCGGCTACCTGCTGAAGTCGGCGTCCACGGAGGAGCTGATCGACGCGGTGCGCCGCACGGCGGTGGGCGACGCGGTCTTCACCCCGGGCCTCGCGGGCCTGGTCCTCGGCGAGTACCGCCGCCTGGCCTCCGAGCCCGCCCCCGCCACCCCGGACGAGCCGAAGGCCCCGCAGCTCACCGAGCGCGAGACCGAGGTGCTCCGCCTCGTCGCCAAGGGCCTGAGCTACAAGCAGATAGCCGAGCGGCTGGTCATCTCGCACCGCACCGTGCAGAACCACGTCCAGAACACCCTGGGCAAGCTCCAGCTGCACAACAGGGTGGAGCTGGTGCGGTACGCGATCGAGCGCGGCCTCGACGACGAGTAGTCCCCGACGAGCAGTCCTCGACGAGCAGTCCTCGTACGACCCCTCGTTCGGGTGAACGCGCGTGATCAACTCCCCGACAATGCACCGGAATTGACCCTTCGTCCCATAACGAAGTGACCTGCATCACCATTAGCGTGACTCGCATCAGGTCACTGAGGCGAAGGGACATCTTCCATGCGGGTCGGAGTACTGACCGGAGGCGGCGACTGCCCCGGACTCAACGCCGTCATCCGGGGCATCGTCCGCAAGGGCGTGCAGGAGTACGCGTATGACTTCGTCGGCTTCCGGGACGGCTGGCGCGGTCCTCTGGAGGGCGACACCGTCCAGCTCGACATCCCCGCGGTGCGCGGCATCCTGCCCCGCGGCGGCACCATTCTCGGCTCCTCGCGCACCAACCCGTTCAAGGCGGAGAACGGGGTGCGGCGCATCAAGGAGAACCTCAAGAAGTACGAGGTGGACTCCCTCATCGCGATCGGCGGCGAGGACACTCTCGGCGTCGCCGCCCGTCTCACCGACGAGTACGGCGTGCCGGTCGTGGGCGTCCCCAAGACCATCGACAACGACCTCTCCGCCACCGACTACACCTTCGGCTTCGACACCGCCGTCGGCATCGCCACGGAGGCCATCGACCGCCTCCACACCACCGCCGAGTCCCACATGCGGGTCCTGGTCGTCGAGGTCATGGGCCGGCACGCGGGCTGGATCGCGCTGCACTCGGGCCTCGCGGGCGGCGCCAACGTCATCCTCATCCCCGAGCAGCGCTTCGACCTCGACCAGGTCTGCGCCTGGGTGACCTCGCGCTTCAAGGCGTCGTACGCCCCGATCGTCGTCGTCGCCGAGGGCGCCATGCCCAAGGACGGCGAGATGGTCCTCAAGGACGGCACGCAGGACTCCTTCGGGCACGTCCGGCTCTCCGGCGTGGGCGAGTGGCTGGCCAAGGAGATCGAGGGGCGCACCGGCAAGGAGGCCAGGACCACGGTGCTCGGGCACGTCCAGCGCGGCGGCACCCCCAGCGCCTTCGACCGCTGGCTGGCCACCCGCTTCGGGCTGCACGCGATCGACGCGGTGCGGGACGGCGACTTCGGCAAGATGGTCGCGCTGCGGGGCACCGACGTCGTGCGGGTGCCGATCGCGGAGGCCACGGCCAGGCTGAAGACGGTCGACCCGGCGCTGTACCAGGAGGTCGGGGTCTTCTTCGGCTGACCGCTCGGGAGCGGGGGGGGGGGGCGCCCCCCCCCGCCCCCCCCCCCCCCCCCCGGAGTGAGGCGGGTAGGCGGGGGGGGGGTTTTATAAAATGTTCCGGCCCGCGGGTACGGAGGGGGTGTTAT
>NZ_JBHYJB010000028.1:13202-136890 GCF_042740175.1 Streptomyces sp. NPDC059009
CTTTGCTCTACGCGGGCCGCCCGGGGGTTGTAGCGGGGGGGGGGTTTTTGTGGGGGCGCCCGGGGGGGGGGGGGGGGGGGCCCCCCCCCCGGGCCCCCCCCCCCCGCTCCCCGTATATTCGCCCGTATCCGGTCAATCACTGGCAAGACGCTCGCGATACGGGAGAAGCCGTGGAGATCCTCGCCTTCGGCGTGCAGTCCGACGAGAAGCCGCTGATCGAGAAGGCGTTCGCGGGCGAGTGCGACGTCCGCTGCCTCGATGTCTTCCTCAACGAGGACACCGCCCCCATCGCGGCGGGCTACGAGATCATCTCCACCAGCGTCAATGCGACCCTCAACAACCGGGTCCTGCAGACCCTCGCGGCCGGCGGCACGCAGATGATCGCCCAGCGCTCCACCGGCTTCAACAACATCGACCTCCAGGTCGCCGAGCGCCTCGGCCTCACCGTCGCCCGCGTCTCGTACTACTCGCCCTACTCGGTCGCCGAGTTCGCCTGGACCCTCGCGATGGCCGTGAACCGCCGCATCGTGCGCGCCTCCAACCGCACCCGCGACTTCGACTTCCGCCTCGACGGCCTGATGGGCCGGGACATGCGCGGCCGCACCGTCGGCGTGCTCGGCACCGGCAAGATCGGTGAGGCGTTCACCCGGATCGCGCACGGCTTCGGCATGAACCTGCTGGGCTGGGACGTCGCGCAGAACCCCGCGTGCGTGGAGCTCGGCATGAAGTACGTCGAGAAGGACCAGCTGTTCGCCGAGGCCGACCTGATCAGCCTGCACGTCCCGCTGCTCCCGGCGACCCAGCACATCATCGACGCCGCCGCCCTGCGCACCATGAAGGACGACGCGATCCTGGTGAACTCCAGCCGCGGCGGCCTCGTCGACACCGAGGCCCTCGTCGCGGAGCTGCGCGCGGGCCGCTTCACGGGCGTGGGCCTCGACGTGTACGAGGCGGAGGCCGGGCTCTTCTTCCTCGACAAGTCCCTCGAGGTGGTCGAGGACGACACCCTGGCCCGCCTGGTCACCTTCCCGAACGTGGTGGTCACCTCGCACCAGGCGTACTACACCGTGGACGCGGTGGGGCAGATCATCGAGACCACGGTGCAGAACGTCCAGGACTACCGGGCGGGCCGCCGCAGCGGGAACGTGCTGGTCCCGGCGCCGCCCGCGGAGAGCTGACCGAGCAGCTCCCGCACCACCGCCGCGCCGCGCAGCGACAGCACCGACTCCGGATGGAACTGCACCCCCGCGAAGCCGCCGCCGCGCAGCGCGTGCACCTCTCCCGTCGCCCCGTCCCGGCTGACCTCGATGTCGTGCGCGGCCAGCTCGGCCGCCGCCTCGTCGTCGCAGTGGGCGACGAAGCTGTTGTAGAAGCCGACGGTCTCCGGGCGCCCGAAGAAGTCGATGCGGGTCTGCGCGCCCTGGTACGGGACGTCCTTGCGCACGATCTCCAACCCCAGCTCCGCGGCGAGCAGTTCATGCCCGAGGCAGACCCCGAGCACGCCCTGGCGGTGGCCGGCGATGACCTCGGCGGTGAGCTCGCGCAGCAGCCGCATCTTCGGGTCGGTCAGGTCCGCGGGGTTGCCGGGGCCCGGGCCGAGGACCAGCGGCCCCTCGTGGGCGCGCACCGCCTCGTGGAGCCCCCGGTCGTCGTAGCGCCGCACGGAGACCGTCAGGCCCGCCGAGCGCAGCACGTGCCCGAGCATCGCGGTGAACGTGTCCTCGCCGTCGACCACCAGGGCGTGCCCGGTCAGCTCCGTGCCCGGCTCCTGCATCCGCAGCCAGAACGGCGCGAGCCCGGCCCGCCGCCCGTCGAGGGCCGCCCGCACCCGGGGGTCGTCCGCGAGCGCGGGCCGAGCGGCCTCCTCGCGCGCCCGGCCGGGGCGCACACCGAGCGCGGCGAGCACCCCGGCCGCCTTCGCGTGCGTCTCGGCCACCTCGCCCGCCGGGTCCGAGCCGCGCACCAGGGTCGCCCCGACCGGCACCCGCAGCCGCCCCTCGCGGGAGATGTCGGCGGTACGGATCAGGATGGGCGAGTCCAGGGTCTGGGCGCCGCCCGCGTCCCGCCCCACGAGCGCGAGCGCCCCCGCGTAGTAGCCGCGGCCGCCGGACTCGTGCCGCTCGATCACCCGGCAGGCGTTCTGCACCGGCGAGCCCGTGACGGTCGCCGCGAACATCGTCTCGCGCAGCACGTCCCGCACGTCGAGCGAGGACTTGCCGCGCAACTCGTACTCGGTGTGGGCGAGATGGGCCATCTCCTTGAGCCGCGGGCCGATCACGACCCCGCCCCGGTCGCCCACCGTGCACATCATCTTGAGCTCCTCGTCGACGACCATGGAGAGCTCCTCGATCTCCTTGCCGTCCGCGAGGAAGTCCAGCAGGCCCTCGGCGGTGGGGCCCTCGGCCGGGTAGCGGTAGGTCCCGCTGATGGGGTTCATGACGACGGTCCCGCCGGACATGCGCACGTGCACCTCGGGGCTGGCCCCGACGAGGGTGCGGTCCCCGGTGTGCACGACATACGTCCAGTACGCGCCCCGCTCACCCTCCAGGAGCCGCCGGAACAGCGCGAGCGCGTCCGCCCTGCCGAAGCCGAGGATCTCCCCCTCGTACGTCCGCCGGATCACGAAGTTGGCGCCCTCGCCCCGCCCGATCTCCTCGCGCAGCACCCGCCCGACGGTCTGCGCGTACTCCTCGTCGCTCACGTCGAAGGCCCCGCCGGTGACCTGCACGTCATGGGAGGGAAGCGCCAACAGGGTCTCGGCGAGCGGGAGTTCGTGGGTCTCCTCGGGTGTCAGGGCGAGCAGCGGGGTGCCGTCGTCGCGCACGCCGAAGCCGCGCTCCCTGATCTGCCGGAAGGGGACGAGGGCGAGGCCCTCGGGGAGGTCGGCGAGGCGCTCGTACGCGTGCACGGGGCCGATCAGCACCTCCACCGTGTCGTGGTCGCGGCCCGGGGTGCGGCGGCGCAGCAGAGCAAAAGGCGTCTGCTCGCAGAGCAGTCGGTTGAGGGTGGTGGCGGGAGACGGGTGGGCAATGGGGCGGTCGTCGGTGAGGAGGTCTGACAGGTGCATCGGGTTCGGTTCCTTCCCGTGGAGTCCCGTTGGAGGGAGGGGAGAGGAACGGCCGCGGTGCGGAAAACACGGAAGGCCGCCCCTCGGGCGGCCTTCGCGAAGTCTGGGTACGCGCAGTCAGTGGGCCGCCGGGAGAGCGGGCCACCACCAGTTCTGGTGCGACGTCGAGATCGTCGTGAGTGCGGACATGGGGGAGACCCTACCCGACGTCGCGCCGCACCAGGGGGTCGAGCACGGAATCCAGGTAGGCGGCGAGCGGCTCCCCCGAGGGCAGTGCCGAGGGCACCGCGTGGGCGAGCTGGGTGTGCCCGAGGTAGACGCTGTACGCGTGCAGCGCCCGGCGCCGCGCCTCGTCCTCGGTGAAGCCCAACTCCCCGAAGAGAACGGCGACATATGCGATCCGCCGCTCCGTCACGCGGCGCAGGGCGGCGGCGACGCGGGGGTCGTCGGCGGTGGCGAGCAGGGAGACCACCAGGGGCTCGGCGGCGGCCGACTCCAGGGCGATGGCGAACAGCAGGCGAAGGCGTCGCTCGGGGTCGGGCTCGGCCGCCAGATCCGCGATCACGGCCTCCGTCTCGGTCTCGGCCCAGCGGGCGAGCGCCGCCTCGATCAGGGCGTCACGGCCCGAGAAGTGCCAGTAGAAGCTGCCCTTCGTCGTCCCAAGCCGGGTCGCGAGCGGCTCCACCGCGACCGCCGCGAGCCCGCCCTCGCGCATCGCGTCGAGCGCCGCGTCCGCCCAGTCGCGAGCGCTCAACCGGGGCTTCTTCGCGGCCTGTTGGGCCTTCGCCGCCTTCGTCGCCTTCTCGCCGGGCTCCTTCGACTGCCGTTGCACCATGACCGTACGGTACCGTATGGTCGACCATACGGCAGCGTATGGAGGTGTCCGATGGGGACGGTGCGCAACATCCATGAGCGCGAGATAGCGGCCCCGGCCGCCGAGGTGGGGGCCCTGCTCGACCGGCTCTCGGGCCCGGACGACCCGCTCTGGCCGAGCCCGGGCTGGGCCGCGATGCGGTTCGACCGCCCGCTCGGCGTGGGCGCGCGGGGCGGTCACGGCCCGATCCGGTACGAGGTGACGGAGTACGAACCGGGCCACCGCGTCCGCTTCGACCTCGACTCGCCGGGCGAAGGCTTCCACGAGCTGACGGTCGAGCCGCTGGACGGCGCCCGCTGCCGCGTACGGCATGTGCTGGAGGTCCGGTGGCGCGGCACGGACCGGCTGCTGTGGCCCACGGGCATCCGGCCGATCCACGACACGATGATCGAGGAGGTCTTCGACAACGTGGAGCGCGCGGCGGCGCACGGCCCGGCGCGCGCGGTCCGCTGGTCCCCCTGGGTGCGCCTGCTGAACCGGCTGCTCTGGCCGCGCGCCGAGACGGTCGAGCCGCCGCGGGCCGCCCGCCTGCTCGCCGCCGCCGTCGACCGGCCCGGCTACCGGGACGCGTACCGCATGGCGCTGTGGCCGGGCCAGCCGCGTGACCCCGCGGCCTGGTCGGGCATCCTGCGGGACGCCTTCCCTGTGCTCGCCCACGAGGGCGGGGAGCTGCTCCTGGACGTGAACACGGCGGGCCTGACGGCACGCGCCTCGATCCTGATCGAAGCCGGCGAGGCGGGAGGGGAGGGGCACGAGGGAGGCGAGGGGCGCGAGGGATACGTCACCCTCAGCACCGCGGTCGCCGCCGAGAGCCTGCGGGCGCGGCTCTACTGGGGAGTGGTCCGTCGGGCCCATCCCGTCATGGCCCGGGCCATGCTCCGCCGTACGCACCGGGCCCTCGCCCTGGCCGCCCCGGACGCCGCGACCCGGGCCGCGGGGCACGCGACGATCTGTTGAGCCCGTCTCATTTGGTGAGCAGTGGTCTGGACGGCGGATACGGCCCCGTAATGTTGTGGAGGTGACCGCTACCGCTAAGACCACTGAAGCCAGTGGCAACACCTGGCGAAACCTGCCCGCGGCGCAGCAGCCCGAGTACCCCGATGCCGAGGCTCTGCGCGAAGTCATCGCGGAGCTCGAGTCGTATCCGCCGCTCGTCTTCGCGGGCGAGTGCGATCAGCTGCGCGCCCGGCTGGCCTCCGTCGCCAAGGGCGAGGCGTTCCTGCTCCAGGGCGGCGACTGCGCCGAGGCGTTCGACGCCGTGTCGGCCGACCACATCCGCAACAAGCTGAAGACCCTGCTCCAGATGGGCGCCGTCCTCACGTACGCGGCCTCGGTGCCCGTCGTGAAGGTCGGCCGCATCGCGGGCCAGTACTCGAAGCCGCGCTCCAAGGGCACCGAGACCCGCGACGGCGTGACGCTGCCGACGTACCGCGGCGACTCGGTCAACGGCTTCGACTTCAACGAGAAGGCCCGCGTCCCCGACCCCGAGCGCCTGAAGCGGATGTACCACGCCTCCGCCTCGACGCTGAACCTGGTGCGCGCCTTCAGCACCGGCGGTTACGCGGACCTGCGCCAGGTGCACGCCTGGAACCAGGACTTCGTGAAGTCGTCCCCCTCGGGCCAGCGCTACGAGCAGCTCGCGCGCGAGATCGACAACGCCCTGAACTTCATGCGGGCCTGCGGCACCGAGCCCGAGGAGTTCAAGACCGTCGAGTTCTACGCCTCGCACGAGGCGCTGCTCCTCGACTACGAGTCGGCGCTGACCCGGGTCGACTCCCGCACCGGCAACCTCTACGACGTCTCCGGGCACATGGTCTGGATCGGCGAGCGGACCCGTCAACTGGACGGCGCGCACATCGAGTTCGCCTCGAAGATCCGCAACCCGATCGGCATCAAGCTCGGCCCGACGACGACGGCCGAGGACGCCCTGCAGTACATCGAGCGCCTCGACCCGGACCGCGAGCCGGGCCGTCTCACCTTCATCGTGCGCATGGGCGCGGACAAGGTCCGCGACAAGCTGCCCGAGCTGGTCGAGAAGGTCACCGCCTCCGGTGCCACCGTCGCCTGGGTCACCGACCCGATGCACGGCAACACCTTCGAGGCGGCCTCGGGCCACAAGACCCGCCGCTTCGACGACGTGCTCGACGAGGTCAAGGGCTTCTTCGAGGTCCACAAGGGCCTCGGCACGCACCCCGGCGGCATCCACGTCGAGCTCACCGGTGACGACGTCACCGAGTGCGTGGGCGGCGGCGACGAGATCTTCGTCGACGACCTGCACCAGCGCTACGAGACGGCCTGCGACCCGCGCCTGAACCGCAGCCAGTCCCTCGACCTGGCGTTCCTGGTGTCGGAGATGTACCGGGACCAGTAGGGGCCATATGCGGGGGCCATACGCACAGGTGGGGCGCGGATCCATGTGATCCGCGCCCCACCGGCGTATCCGGGGCTTTTGCGTCCCGGGGGTGCCGGGTAAGGTTAGGTTAGCCTCACCGATTAGTCGGGACGGCCTGACCTATCAATCCCGACGGGGAGGTGAACCGCGTGTTCGTCTGCAACTGCTTTGGTGTCACCGAGGCGCAGGTGAAGAAGCACGCGGAGGACGGTGCCTGCACCCCCCGCCAGATAGCGTCGGCCTGCAAGGCGGGCACGGACTGCGGTTCGTGCGTACGACGCATCCAGGCGCTGCTCGGCCGGGGCGCCTGCCCCCGCAGGGAGCTGCTCGACCAGGGCGAGCCGGTCGTCGCGCTGGCCCCGGAGGCCGAGCTCGCCGAGGCCGCCCGGCTGCCGGACGCCGCCTAGCTCACCGACTGCTGGCTCTCCGGCTGCTAGCTCTCCGGCTGCTCGATGAGCTGCGCGATGTAGAGCGCCTCGCCGAGCTTCTCGACCAGTTCGAGCTGGGTGTCGAGATAGTCGATGTGGTGCTCCTCGTCCTCGAGGATCGACTCGAAGATGTTCGCCGACGTGATGTCGCCCTTGCCGCGCATCACCTCGATCCCGCGCTTGAGGCGGTCGATCGCCTCCACCTCGATCTGCCGGTCCGCCTGGAACATCTCGGTGACGGTCTGGCCGACCCGCACATGGAAGAGCCGCTGATAGTTGGGCAGGCCGTCGAGGAAGAGGATCCGGTCGGTCAGCACCTCCGCGTGCTTCATCTCGTCGATCGACTCGGACCGGGTGAATTTGGCGAGCTTCGTCCAGCCGAAGTTTTCCTGCATCTTCGCGTGGAGAAAGTACTGATTGATCGCCGTCAGTTCGGCGGTCAGCTGCTCGTTGAGAAACTCGATGACCTCGGGGTCGCCCTGCATCGCAGAGGCTCCTTCCAAGCGGTTGACTGGCAGGTTCCGCGCATCCTCGCACCGCCCTTCGGAAGCCGTCCAGTAAGTGCACGCTTAGTAGGAGTTGCCCGAATCTTATTGATCTCTTTGGTGCGCGGGCCTCGTGGTCACGACCACTGCCCGGGGTCTGTCACGATGGAGACATGGGTCAGCCGGTGGATCGTGAATCTCGGAGAGCAGTGGAGCAGGACCTTCCGCCGGGACAGCGACTGCAGCGCGGCTGGCCGGTCACGCACTACGGCCCGGTGCCGAAGTTCCGCCCCGAGCGCTGGGAGTTCAGGGTCTTCGGTGCGACGGCCGACGGCGAGAAGCACTGCTGGACGCACGAGGAGTTCGCGGCCCTCCCGCACGCCACGGTCGTCGCCGATCTGCACTGTGTCACCAAGTTCAGCATGCTCGGCGCCGAGTGGGGCGGCGTCCCCGCCCGCGCCCTCCTGGAGCTCGCCCCGCCCGCGGCGAACGTGACGCACGTGATGGTCTGGGCCGAGTACGGCTTCAGCTCGAACCTGCGGATGTCCGACTTCGACTCCGAGCGCACCATCTTCGCCACCCACAAGGGCGGTGAACTCCTCACCGCCGAGCATGGCTTCCCGCTCCGTCTCGTCGTCCCGCACCTGTACGCCTGGAAGGGCCCCAAGTGGGTCCGCGGCATCGAGTACATGACGGCCGACCGCCGCGGCTTCTGGGAGGAGCGCGGCTACCACAACATCGGCGACCCCTGGCGGGAGCAGCGCTACTCGTACCAGGAAGAGCCCGGGGACGGCCCCGAGCTCTGAGTTCCTGATGTCCCCGTACGGGGATGTGTTCGCTCTCCCCGTAGGGGGCTGTGCTCAGTGGTGGTACTGGTGGACCACCGCGTGGCCCTTGCCGCGGCCGATCATCCACTTGTTGACCGGTGTGGTGAGGAAGAAGGCGATCACCAGTGAGGCGGCCAGGGCGCCCCAGAACAGCAGGTCGTCGAGGTGCGCGTCCATGGCGTTCGGCCACAGCGCGATCACTCCGTTGTCGATGATCTCCATGACCGCGATCGACAGGGTGTCCGCGGCGAGCGCCACCCGGAACGCGGTCCTGAAGTCGACGCCCGCCTTGAGGACGCCGCGCAGGGTGAGCGAGTAGCCGAAGAAGAAGGCCAGCACGATGGCCAGGACCATCGTCGGCATGTTCCCCCAGCCCAGGGCGGTGCCGATGATCATGCCGAGGACCTCACCGATGGCGCACCCCGTGAGGCAGTGGAGGGTGGCCTGCGCGGCCATGCGCCAGCTGACCTTGCCGGCTCCGTGTCCGCTGTGTGCGTGGCCTTCGTGCCCCTTGTGCCCCTCGTGGGTGTGTCCCTCGTGGTGAGTGTGGCCCGTGTGGCCGTCATGCCCCTCGTGGTGAGCGTGGTGCGCGTGCTCGGAGTGAGTGTCGTGCTGCATGAGAGCCCCCAACGTCGGATAGCGGTTCCTGCCGATGACAAGAACCGTATACCCCCTAGGGGTATTCCTCAAGGGCTTTCGAGAGCCCGGCGCCGACTCAGGCGGGTCCCCTCAGGTCCTTCAGACGTGCCACGTCCGCCGCGTGCCCGTCCTTGCCGCCGGGCGTCTCGATGACCAGCGGCACGCCCTCGGTGGCGGGGTGGGCCATCAGCTCGCGGAAGGGGCCGGCCCCGATGTGGCCGGTGCCGATGTTCTCGTGGCGGTCCTTGTGGGCGCCGACCACGTCCTTGGAGTCATTGGCGTGCACCAGCTTCAGCCGGCCCGGGCCGACCGTCTCCACCAGCAGGTCGAGGGTCTGGCGCATGCCGTCGGGGCCGGTCAGATCGTGGCCCGCCGCGAAGATGTGGCAGGTGTCGAGGCAGACCCCGAGCTTCGGATGCGCGTCCAGGGCCTCGAAGTACGGCCCGAAGTCCCAGGTCCGCGAGCAGAGCGAGGAGCCCTGGCCCGCGGTCGACTCCAGCAGGAGGTACGGGTCGTCGTCGTGGGTCAGCTCGTCCAGGAGCGGCAGCATGCGCTCGCGCACCTGGGCCAGGGCGGTGGCCCGCTCCCGGCCGCCGGTCGCCGAGCCGGTGTGCACGACGACGCCGAGCGCCCCGATCTCCCGGCCCCGGCGCAGCGAGTGGCGCAGGGACTCCACGGACTTCTCGACCGTCGCCTCGGTGTGCGAGCCGAAGTTGATGAGGTACGGCGCGTGCACATACGCGGGGATCCGCTCGGCGGCACAGGCGGCGCGGAACTCCTCGTCCTGCTTCGGGTTCCCGGGCGGGGTCGCCCAGCCGCGCGGGTTGGCGACGAAGACCTGGACGGTCTCGGCACCGAGCTCACGGGCGTACGAGAGGCCGACGGAGGCGAGCCCGCCGGCCACGGGGACATGGCCGCCGACGGGGTTGCGGGGCATGGAGTTGGGGGACTTGTCGCTGCTCACGGGCTCAAGGGTGGCATGGGTGAGGGGCACCCTTTCGAGTGCCCCTCACCGCCCGGTCCGCCGGGCCCGAACTGCTTGGTCCGCCGGGCCCGAACTGCTCGGTCTGGCCAAGCCCGTACCGTCCGACCTGGTCGGCCCGTACTACCTGATCTTGATCGTGATCGTCGAGCCCTTGGGCGCCGTCTCGCCGGCGTCCACCGACTGGTCCTTCACGGTGTCGCCGAAGAGGCCGAGCAGCCCCCGGTCCTCGTCCACGTCGAAGCCCGCGCCCTCCAGCTTGTCCTTGGCCTCGTCGACCTTCATGCCCTCGACGTCCGGGACCTCGATCATCTCCGGGCCCTTGGAGAGCGTCAGCGTGACCTTGTCGCCCTTGGCGAGCTCCTTGCCCTCCTCCGGGGACTGCCTGGCGACGGCGCCCTTGTCCTCCTCGGAGTTGATCCTCGTCGGGGCGATCACGACGTCGAGCCCGGCCTCCTCCAGGTCGGCCCGCGCGTCCGCCTCGGACTCGCCCGTCACGTCCGGGACCTCGATGGGGCTGCCCTTGCTGACGACGAGACGCACCGCCGTGCCCGCCCTGCGGGTCTGTCCGGCGTCCGGGTCCGAGCTGATCACGGAGCCCTGCGGGATCTCCTCGCTGAACGCCTTGGTGACCATGCCCGCGCCGAGCCCCACGTCCGCCAGCTTCGCCTTCGCGTCGGCCAGCGGCTTGTTCTTGAGCTCGGGGACCTTCACCGTCTCGGGACCGAGCGAGACGGTCAGATTCACCTTGCCGTTGTCACGGATGCGCGCGCCCGCCTTGGGGTCGCTGGCCATCACCGTGCCCCGCTTGTCGGTGTCGCTGTAGGCCCGCTTGACGCTCCCCACGTCGAGCCCGGCCTCCGAGAGCCGCTTCTTCGCCTCGGACTCGGTCTTCGCCAGGACCGGCGGGACCTTGGTGAACTGGCCGGAGTTGATGTACCAGACGCCCACGCCGATGCCGAGTGCGAGCAGCACGGCGGCTATCACGACGAGGACGCGCGGGCGCGGGGCGGGACGCCGGCCGCGACGGGGGCCGGGGGCCTCGGGCGGGCCGGGCGGTGGGGTGCGCAGCACGCTGGTGCGGTTGAGCTCCTCCTCGCCGGAGCCGGGCGCCCCGGGCGGCTCCGTGGGCAGCGGCAGCTGGACGGAGCGGGCCGCGCGCGGGATCACGGTCGTGCGGTCCTCGGCGCCGTCGTGCTCCGTCTCGATCGCCTGCGGCGGCACGGCGTCCAGCTGCGCGTCGGTCAGCGCCGCCCGGGCCGCGCGGACCTGGGCGAGCAGCGCCACCGCGTCGTACGGGCGGACGTCGGGCGTGCGCGCGGTGGCGGACGCGACGAGTTCGTCGAGCTCGAAGGCGAGCCCGGGGACGGCGGCGGACGGGGGCGGCACGTCCTCGTTCAGGTGCTGGTAGAGGACCTGGGCGGGGGAGTCGCCGGAGTGCGGCTTGGCGCCGGTCAGCATCTCGTAGAGGACGACCCCGCACGCGTAGACGTCGACCCGGGTGTCCGCGGTGCCGTACTCGATCTGCTCGGGGGCGAGGTAGGAGACGGTGCCGAGGACGGTGCCCGTGGTGTTCGTGACGGTGTCCACCGCCCGTACGAGACCGAAGTCGGCGACCTTGACGCGGCCGTCGTCCCCTATGAGGACGTTCTCCGGCTTCATGTCGCGGTGCACGAAACCGGCGCGGTGCGCGGCGCCGAGCGCGGCGAGCACCGGCTCCAGGATGTCGAGGGCGGCGCGCGGCTGCAGCGCCTGGCGCTCGCGCAGCACGTCGCGCAGGGTGCACCCGGCGATGTACTCCATGGCCAGATACACGTACGCGCCGTCCGTGCCCTGGTCGAAGACCCCGACCACATTGGGGTGCGAGAGCCGGGCCACCGACTTGGCCTCGCGGATGAAGCGCTCGACGAACGAGGCGTCCGAGGCGAGCGAGGGGTGCATCACCTTGAGCGCGAGCTCGCGGTCGAGGCGGGTGTCCACGGCCCGGTAGACCGTGGCCATCCCGCCGACCGCGATCCGTCCGTCGATGCGGTACCGGCCGTCGAGCACCTGCCCGACGAGGGGGTCCTGAAGGGTCGTGTCCACGCAGGGGAGTCTACGAGCCACCTCGGACACCGTTCCCCGCCCGGGCCCCCTCGGGGCCGGACTGCAGCCGAGCTGTAACGGTTGCGAGGGGGCGCGGGCGGGCCGCCGCGCGCCTCAGAACGCCGGTCGCTCCGGGGCGGGAGAACGCCGGTCGCTCCGGGTCGAGTCAGAACGCCGGTCGCTCCGGGTCGAGCCGGGCCATGCCCTCGCTCGGCGACGACGCCTCGGCGAAGTGCCGCCGCGGGATCCGCCCGGCCCGGTACGCGAGCCGCCCCGCCTCCACCCCGTGCCGCATCGCCTCCGCCATGAGTACGGGTTCCTGGGCCCGGGTCACCGCGGACGCCAGCATCACGCCCGCGCACCCCAGCTCCATGGCGAGCGTCGCGTCCGACGCCGTGCCCGCACCCGCGTCCAGGATCACCGGCACGCGCGCGTGCTCCACGATCAGCTGGAAGTTGTGCGGGTTGCGGATGCCGAGTCCGGAGCCGATGGGGGAGCCGAGCGGCATGATCGCCGCGCACCCCACGTCCTGGAGCTTGCGCGCGAGCACGGGGTCGTCATTGGTGTACGGGAGGACCGTGAAGCCGTCGTCGACCAGGGTCTCCGCCGCGTCCAGGAGCTCGACCGGGTCGGGCAGCAGGGTGCGTTCGTCAGCGATGACCTCCAGCTTGATCAGGTCAGTGCCGAGGGCCTCGCGCGCGAGGCGGGCGGTCAGGACGGCCTCGCCCGCGGTGAAACAGCCCGCGGTGTTGGGCAGCACGCGGATGCCGAGCCGGTCCAGGACGGAGAGCACCGAGCCCTGCACGCCCGGGTCCAGGCGCCGCATGGCGACGGTCGTCAGCTCCGTGCCGGACGCCACGAGGGAGCGCTCCAGGACGTCGAGGCTGGGCGCACCGCCCGTACCCATGATCAGGCGCGAGCCGAGGGAGAGTCCGCCAATGACGAAGGGGTCGTCTGCCATGGTGCGTCAGCCTCCCTGCACGGCGGTGAGGATCTCGATGCGGTCGCCGTCCGCCAGGGCCGTGGCGGGCCACTCCGCGCGCGGGACGACGGTTTCGTTGAGGGCGGCGGCGACGCCGGACGGTGCGGGGGAGAGGGCGGCGACCACGGTGTCGAGCGTGGTGCCCGCGGCGATGTCGCGCGCCTCTCCGTTGACGGAGACGGTCAGGGTCACTGAGGAGACGGTCATGCGAGTTGCTCCGAGAGGCGAGGGGTGGCCGGGGCGGTGGCGGTGGCCGGGGAGAGGGTGCCGAAGCGGCGCGGGGTGAACGGGCGTGCCTCGGCGGGCAGTTCACCGGTCTCCAGGGCATGCGCCATGACGTCGCCCGTGATCGGCGTGAGCAGCACGCCGTTGCGGTAGTGGCCGGTGGCCAGGTGCAGACCGTCCAGGGCCGTCGGGCCGAGCAGCGGGGCATTGTCCGGGGAGCCGGGCCGCAGCCCCGCGCGCGTCTCGGTGAGCGGCAGCTCCGTGATGCCGGGCACCAGCTCATGGGCGTCCCGCAGCAGTTCGTAGACGCCGCCCGCGGTGACGGTCGTGTCCCAGCCCAGCTCCTCGCTGGTGGCGCCGACGACCAGCTCGCCGTTCTCGCGCGGCACCAGGTAGACGTGGCTGCCGCGGACGACGGCGCGCACGGTGCGGCTCAGGAACGGCGCGTGGCTGCGCGGCACCGTGAGCCTCAGCACCTGCCCCTTCACCGGCCGCACCGGCGGCAGGACCCCCTCGGGGACGCCCGCGAGCCGCCCGCTGAGGCTGCCCGCGGCGAGCACGGTGACGCCCCCGCTCAGCTCGGTGCCGTCCGCGAGCACCACACCGGTCGCCCGGCTCCCCACGACCGACAGGCGCTCGGCCCAGTCGCGGTGGAAGACGACCCCCGCCCGCTCACAGGCCACCAGCAGCGCGGCGGCCAGTCGGCGCGGGTCCACCTGGTGGTCGCCGTCGACCCGGAGTCCGCCGCGCACACCCGGCGCGAGCATCGGTTCCAGGCGGCGGCACTCGCGGCCGGTCAGCCACTCCGAGGTGAGCCCCGACTGGCGCTGCAGGGCGTGGAGTTCGCGCAGATGGGCGCGGTCGTCGGCGTCGAGCGCGACGGCGAGGGTGCCGCAGGCGCGGTAGCCGAGGTCCTGCCCGGTCGCCTCCGTGAGCTCCGCGGCGAAGGCCGGATAGCGCTCGGCGGAGGCGACGTTGAGGCCGAGCAGCGTCTGCTCGCCGTAGTGGAGTTCGGTGACCGCGGCCAGCATGCCCGCCGCGACCTGCGCCGCGCCGCCGCCCGGCGCCGGGTCCACGACGGCGGTGGCGAGCCCGCGCTGCGCCGCCCGCCAGGCCGTGACCAGACCGATGATGCCGCCCCCGACGACGAGGACGTCCGCTGTCGTACGCGGCGGTCCGCTGACCTCCGCCGTACGCGGTGTCGTACGTGAATGCATGGGCGTCCAGCCCCTCCCTTCGCCGGCATGACCCGGATCAGGTTCGTACGGTCGGAGGCCGCTTCAGCCTCCCTCTCAGCCCGTTGCGCCCGGGCTCCCGCGAGTGCTCTGCACGGGCCACCCTAGCCCGTCGGCCCCGACGGCAGTAAGGGGAGCCGGTCGACGGCGGACAGTGACGGTGTGTCAGAGATCTCGTTCCCCGGCTCTGAATGCGGCGTCGGCGGCCGTCCTACAGTGATCGGGTGAGCGAGCAGCAGAGGGTCGTCGTCGTAGGCGCGGGCATGGCCGGTGTGCAGACCGCCGTGGCCCTGCGCGAACAAGGATTCGCCGGTGCGGTCACGCTGATCGGGGCGGAGCCCCACCAGCCGTACGACCGGCCGCCGCTGTCCAAGGCGGTGCTGCTCGGCAAGGCCGAGGGCTCGGCCTTCGACGTCGACTTCGAGGCCCTCGGGATCGAGGTGAGCCTCGGCCGCACGGTCACCGGGGTGCGTCCCGCGGACCATGAGCTGGACACGGCGGCGGGCCCGGTCCCGTACGACGTCCTCGTCATCGCCACCGGCGCCGAACCCATCCAGCTGCCGCACGCCGCCGCGGTCCCCGGCGTCCATCTGCTGCGCACCCTCGACGACGCGGAGCGGTTGCGTCCGGTCCTCGCCGAGCAGCACGACATCGTGGTCGTCGGGGCGGGCTGGATCGGCGCCGAGTTCGCCACCGCCGCGCGCGAGGCGGGCTGTGCGGTCACCGTCGTCGAGGCCGCGGACCGGCCGCTCGCCGGGGCGCTGCCCGCCGAGGTCGCGGCGCCCATGGCCGACTGGTACGCGGCCTCCGGAGCGGTGCTGCGCACCCACGCGCGCGTGGAGCGCGTCGAGGAGGGCGCCGTGATCCTCGACGACGGGACCCGGCTGCCCGCGGGCGCCGTCGTCGTCGGCATCGGCGCCCGCCCCGCCACGGACTGGCTCGCCGACTCCGGCATCGCGCTCGGCACCCACCGCGAGATCGTCACCGACGACCACCTGCGCACCTCGGAGCCCGACGTCTACGCGGTCGGCGACTGCGCGTCCTTCCCGTCGGGCCGCTACGGAGAGCGCCTCCTCGTCCACCACTGGGACAACGCCCTCCAGGGCCCGCGCACGGTGGCGGCCAACATCATCGGAGAGACCCCGGCGGCGTACGACCCGGTGCCGTACTTCTGGTCCGAGCAGTTCGGCCGCTTCGTCCAGTACGCGGGCCACCACGCCACCGCCGACGAACTGATCTGGCGCGGCGACCCGACGGGCCTGGCCTGGACGGTCTGCTGGCTCCGCGAGGGCACGCTGGCGGCCGTGCTCACGGTGGGCCGCCCCCGGGACCTGGCCCAGGGCAGAAAGCTGATCGAACAGGCGGCCCGCCTGGACCGATCCCTGACGGCGGACCCGTCGGTGCCGCTGAAGAAGGCCGTGCTCTAGCCGTGATCTGAAGGGCGCCCTACAGGGGCGCGGGGGACTGCGCGAGCAACCCCCACCGCCCAGGCGGCAGGAAACGAACCCTGGGCGGCACCCCCTAGGGACGGGCCGAAGGCCCGAACGAGTCCCCTCACCCCGAGGATGGGGCACCCGAAATGTCCGGCTGCCCCATCCCCGGTTCCGCCCTCCGCCAGGAGATGGCACGCTTGATCCGTGACCGAGATTGACGCAAAGACCGATGCTCTCGTCCCCGCCTGGCTCCACCTCCCCGACATCGCGGAGATGCTCGACGTCGAGGTGACGCGCGTGCGGCAGCTGGTCAAGGAGGGCCAGCTGATCGCCGTACGCCGTGGAGAGAACCGCACGCTCCAGGTGCCGGCCGCCTTCATCGACGGCGACAAGGTCGTCAAGGGCCTCGTCGGCACTCTGACGCTCCTGCGGGACGACGGTTTCACCGACGAAGAGGCCCTGGAGTGGCTCTTCACCCCCGACCCGACCCTGCCCGGCACCCCCGCGCAGGCCCTGAGCGAGAATCGCGGCACGGAGGTGAAGCGCCGCGCTCAGGCGCTCGCCGTTTGATCCGAACCTGAACACACCGCCCGGCGTACGGGCCGCGCTTCCGCGTGGAAGACGGCCCGTGCGCCACTGACACGGACACCGACAACGGGGGGACCTCTTCATGGCCACCAAGCCCGCGGCCGCACGGCTCGCCGACGCCCGGCTCTACCTGTGCGTGGACGCGCGCAAGCGCCAGGGCGACCTCCCCGAGTTCCTGGATGCCGTCCTGGCGGGCGGCGTCGACATCGTGCAGCTGCGCGACAAGGGCATGGAGGCCGCCGAGGAGCTGGAGCACCTCCAGGTCTTCGCGGACGCCGCCCGCCGCCACGGCAAGCTCCTCGCGGTGAACGACCGCGCGGACGTCGCCCACGCGATCGGCGCCGACGTGCTGCACCTGGGCCAGGGCGACCTGCCCGTCCCCGCGGCCCGCGCCATCCTCGGCGCCACCAGCGACGACGTCCTCGTCGGCCGCTCCACGCACGCCGAGTCCGAGGCCGCCGCGGCCGCCGTCCAGGAGGGCGTGGACTACTTCTGCACCGGCCCCTGCTGGCCGACGCCCACCAAGCCGGGGCGGCACGCCCCGGGGCTCGACCTGGTCCGCTACACGGCGTCCCTGGGCACGGACCGCCCCTGGTTCGCGATCGGCGGCATCGACGCGGGCAACCTGGACGAGGTCGTCGAAGCGGGCGCCCGCCGCGTCGTCGTGGTGCGCGCCATCACGGAGGCGGACGACCCGGGTGCCGCGGCCGCGGAGTTCGCGAAGCGCCTGCGCGAGCTCTGAGCGCGACCGGACCCACGCGCGGTTGCCGCCGCCTGTCCCCCCCCGCCCGAACTGAACGGACCCTGAACGTGCTGGCCGGGAAGGCTCGTACTCCTGTCCGCAAGGTGGACGGGGATTAGGGGCGGCCGGAATCTGTCAGTAACCTGCCGGTATGGCCTTTGGCACCGCTTCCACCTGGACTGATCGCGCCCGCACCGTGCGGGACATGCTCGCGACCGGCAACGCGACGTACTCGTTCGAGTTCTCCGCGCCGAAAACCCCCAAGGGCGAGCGCAACCTGTGGAACGCGCTGCGCCGGGTCGAGGCCGTCACGCCCGACTTCGTCTCCGTCACCTACGGGGCCGGTGGCTCCACGCGCGCGGGCACCGTCAAGGAGACCCAGCAGATCGTCGCCGACACGACGCTCACGCCGGTCGCCCACATCACCGCCGTCGAACACTCGGTCGCCGAGCTGCGCAACATCATCGGCCAGTACGCCGATGCGGGGATCCGGAACATGCTCGCCGTGCGCGGAGACCCGCCGGGCGACCCGATGGGCGAGTGGGTCGCGCACCCCCAGGGACTCACGTACGCGGCCGAACTCGTCGAACTGATCAAGGAATCCGGCGACTTCTGCGTCGGCGTCGCGGCCTTCCCGGCCATGCACCCGCGGTCGGCCGACTGGGACACCGACGTGCGGCACTTCGTCGACAAGTGCCGGGCCGGCGCGGACTACGCGATCACGCAGATGTTCTTCCACCCCGAGGAATATCTGCGCCTGCGCGACCGGGTGGCGGCCGCGGGCTGTGACACCCCGATCATCCCGGAACTGATGCCGGTGACCAACGTGCGCCAGCTCGAACGACTGCCGCAGCTCAGCAACGCGTCGTTCCCGCCCGAGCTGAAAGAGCGCATCCTCACAGCCAAAGACGATCCGGCCGCTGTACGCTCCATTGGCATCGAGTTCGCGACGGAGTTCTGCGCGCGGCTGCTGGCCGAGGGTGTGCCGGGGCTGCACTTCATCACGCTCAACAACTCCACGGCGACGCTGGAAATCTACGAGAACCTGGGCCTGCACCACCAGCGGGCCTGACCGGCCGTATCCACGCACGGGGCGGCGGCCGTAGGGGAGAGGGGCGTACATGGGCTGGACGGTCCTCTACATCGCGTTCGGATTCGTCGCGCTGTGGCTGCTGGGTGAGGTGCTGCTGCAGTACAAGGCGCGCCTTCGGTGGCGGCTGCTCGCCTTCGTCGGCTTCCTCGGCGTGGTCATCGGTGTGCTGATGCCGTCGGTGGTGGTCATCGCGATCGGCGCGATCGCGTTCGCGACCGGACAGACGTACGTGACGCTGTCGTTCCGCCGTGGCTTCTCCACGGGCTGGGCCCTCGGCGGCGCCCCCGGCCTCAGCAAGCGGCGCCGGCAGGGTGGCCGCGGCGCACCGACGGCGGACCCGACGCTCGAGGTCTCCGATCTCGAGTACGAGACGCCGCCCCTCCCGGAGGGCCCCCCGGCCCACGACCCGAACACCGTCTTCGAACCGCAGCCGATGCCCGACGACACCGGCCAGTACGGCGTCTACGCCGACGCCTCGTACTCGGCCCCGGCCGCCCCGGTCGGCGCCTACGGCAACGGCTACGAGGACCCGTACGCGGGTTATGACCAGCAGCAGTTCGGCTATGACGCGCCGGGTCAGCAGCAGTACGCCGCCTACTCCGACCCCTACATCGGGACGCAGGGCTACAGCGCCCAGCCGTCCTTCGACACCTACGGCGACCAGCAGCAGTACGCCCCCTACGGCGACGGCTACGGGGGAGCGGGCTACAGCGAGACCCCGCCCGGCGGCGTCTGGGTCCCCCAGCAGCGCACCGGCGAGGACACCTACGGCGGCGAACTCCCGCCGGAGCAGCCCTACCCGTACCAGAACGGCACGGGGACGGACGGGCACGGGACGCCGTACGGCAGCAACGCTCACGACGTGGGCTACAACGAGCAGTACCGGTACTGACCCGGTAAGCGAGCAGTACGGGTACTGCCCGGTACCGGTACTGGCCCGGCCGCCTCGGGCTCCGCCCGCCAGCCCTCACTGCGAGCCGCGGAACTCCGGCCCCTCCACGATCAGCCCGGCGACCAGCGTGCCCGACATGCCCGCGTGCGGAAGCCCGCCGCCCGGGTGCGCCCAGCCACCGACCGCGTAGAGCCCTCGCACGCGCGTGCCGTTGGCCGGGTGGAGCAGTCGGCCGCCCGCCGCGGCGAGCGCCGGGGCAGGGATCGCGCCACCCTCGGCGCCGGTGGCCGCCTCGACGTCGGCGGGCGTGCGCACCTCGCGCCACAGCAGCCGCTCGCGCAGACCGGGAAGCACGGCCTCCGCGCGCGCGACGAGCCGGTCCGCGTCGGCCTCCGTGACCGGGGCGCCCGCGGGCACCGTGGCCGTGAGCGTCACCGCTTCGTGGTTCGCGTCCGGTGTGCGCGTCGGGTCCTCCGGGCGCAGCACCTCGACCGTGGGTTCCACGGGGACCGCCGGCCGCTGGCCGAACAGCTGGTCCAACTCGCCCTCGCGGTCGGTGGTGTGGAGCACCGCCCGCTGCGGGGTGTCCTCGGGGCGGGGGCCGCGCAGGGCGAGCAGGACGGAGAGGCGGCTGGTGCGCGGGCGCTGGGCGGGCACCTCACCCTCCGGCCGTACATCGGTCCCGGGCAGCAGCCCGGCGAGCACGCCGGGGGCGACTCCGGCGACGACGAAGTCCGCCTCCACGAACCGGGAGTCCGCGAGCTCGACGCCCGCCGCGCGGCCGTCCTTCTCCACGATCCGGGTGACCGGGGAGCCGAACGCGAACTCCACCCGCCGGGCCAGACAGCGCTCGTACACGGCCTCGGCGAGAGCACGGGTGCCACCGCGCACGGCCCAGGCGCCGAAGGTCTGCTCCATGTACGGCAGGACGGCGGCGCTCGCCGGAGTCGCGTGCGGATCGAGGCCGTACGCGAGCGCGTACTGCTCGAGGAGGGCGCGCAGGCGGCTGTCCCCGCCCAGCTCCCACTCGGCGATCTCGCCCAGCGTGGCGGCCCGTCGCTCGCGGCGCAGCAGCCGCTTCTGGGGGACCGAGGGGTAGGGCTCGCGGTCGGCCAGCACCTGCCAGTTCGGCCAGAGGGGCTCCTCCAGGAGGGGGCGGCGGGTGCGGTCCCATGCCTCACGCGCGCGGTTCATGAACGCCGACCAGAGGGCGCCCGCGCCCGCTCCGAGGGCCGCGTCGAGTGCGTCGCTCACGCCCGCCCGGGAGGCATTCGGCAGGTCGACGGCCGTGCCGTCCCCGAAGACGTGGCGCACGGCGGGCTCCACCTGGGTCAGCTCGACGCACTTCTCCAGGGGCTCCTTGCCCGTCTTCACGAACAAGTCGCGGTAGACCGCGGGGAGTTGGAGCAGGGCGGGGCCCGTGTCGAAGCGGAACCCGGCGCGCTCGACGCGGCCGACCGCCCCGCCGAACGTCTCCGCGCGCTCGTGCACCACCACCCGGTGGCCCGCGACGGCCAGCCGGGCCGCGGCCGCCATCGCGCCCATCCCGGAGCCGATCACCACAATCCGTGCCATGTCAGGGACTGTATCGGCCCCCACTGACAGCCCCGCCGGGCGGTCCGGGCTCCGGGCGGCCCAGGCTCCCGGGCAGTCCACGCTCCGAGCCGGTCGCGGCTCTCAGCCGGTCGCCGCGCCCGGTCCGCCGGGCCGGTCAGTCCGGTGGCCGTCCCACGCCCGCCGCGAGCCGCTTCTCCTCGCGCCGCTGCGCCCGGCGCCGCAGGAACCGCCGGATCCGTGACACCAGGAAGACCAGCAGCAGGAGCCCGAGGAGCAGCAGAACGCCCGCGATGATCGCCGCGGCCTCCGGGTGGAACATCGCGAAGCTGACGATGCCGCCGACCCCGAGGTCCTCGGCGGTGCTCAGCACGAAGTTGCTGAACGGCTCCGGCGAGGTGTTGACCGCCATCCGCGTCCCGGCCTTGACCGCATGGCTGGCCAGCGCCGTCGAGCCGCCCACGGCGCCCGCGGCGAGGTCCGAGAGCGAGCCGCTCTGCCCCGCGAGCAGCGCGCCCACCACGGCGCCCGACACCGGCCGGATCACCGTGTGGGCCGCGTCCCACACCGAGTCCACGTAAGGGATCTTGTCGGCGACGGCCTCGCACGCGAAGAGCATCCCGGCGGCGATCAGCACATCGGGCCGCTGCAGGGCCTCGGGCACCTCGTCGGAGACCCCGGTCGCGCCGAAGACGCCGAGCAGCAGGATCACCGCGTACGCGTTGATCCCGCTCGCCCAGCCGCTGGTGAAGACCAGGGGGAGAACACTCACAGGGTCACCGACCTGCGGAAACGTGGGTCAGAAGGGTGCGGGAGTCAGCACAAGTCAGCACCATGCTTCTGATCATGCCGCAGTCAGCACACCATCGAGCACCGATACCGCCGTATCGAGTGCATCCGGCGTCAGATGGCCGTACGTGTCGGCCGTCTCCGTGATGCTGCCATGACCGAGCCACCGGGACACGGACAGGATCGGAAGACCGTTCAAAAGACAGGTCGACGCGAAGTAGTGCCGCAGGTCGTGAGGCGTCCACTTGGCAGTGCTCGCCAGAGTCGGCCCGGTGCCGACCCGAGGAACGGCCTTGTACCAGTCCTCTCGGTACCAGTCCGGGGTGACCAGGTCTCCGGCCTTGGTGCGGAACAGTGTCCCGTCATCGCGGGTGCCGAACCGCTTCGCGTGCCACTGGACGTGATCCCACACCATCGACGGCACGGGCACGTCTCGCCACTCGCCCTCTTCCCGGTGCTTGAGCGGGCACAGGGCAGTCTTGAGCTTCCCGTCCGTTCCCTTGACCTTCTGGACCTGCCGACGGACCCGCAGCACGCGCGTACCGGCGACGACACGGAAGTCAGACTCCCGTACGGCCATGGCCTCACCGATGCGGAGACCGCACCCGGCCATGAGCCAGATGCCGACGGAGAACTCTGGCTTCATGCCCCGCGCGATCCGGGCGACGTCCTCGAAGGTGGGTAGCTCCGTCTCGTCCACTGCCTTGTTCGGCAGCTTCGGGAGCACGGCCCCGGTGAACGGGGACGAGATGATGCGCTTGTCCGTGACTGCCTGCCGGAACATGGCACGCAGGGGCTTGCCGACAGACCAGAACGTTGCCACGGACAGGCCACCGGCCTTCATGGTGGCGGAGATGCGTTCAAGGTCAGCGGCCGTGACACCGACCAACGACCTACGGCCGATCGCGGGCACGATGTGCCGCTCAAAACTCTTGTCGTTGCGATAGGCCGTTGTGTCCTTGACGTGCCTGCGGCCGGTCCATTCCTCCCAGTAGGCCCGAACGGTGATCTTGCCCTTGTCGGGGTCGACGTAGGTGTGCGCCCGTACGTCGTGCTCTACCTGTGCTTTGAAGTTGTTCGCTGCGGTCTGCGTCGGGAACGACTTCTCCCGCTGACGTCCGGAGCGTCCGCCTGGCTCGCGGTACCGGACGGTCCACGGGTGCTTGCAGCGGTTGTTGGTGCAGGGGTCCTCCTGTCGGGACTTGCACTTGCGTATGAGTGTTGCCATGGGTGGTGCGTGTCCTTCTGTGCTCGGTTCCCCCCGAGCGTTCGCGTCCGGCAGGGACGCGCTGACTCCTACTTGTCGTGGCTGTCGAGGTACCCGAGCTTTCTTGCGCGGGTGAGGTGGCTTTGCAGGGTGGTGCGGTTCCGGCCGAGCTTGTCGGCCAGGAGCTTGACCGGCTCGCGAACGAACGCTTCGCCGCATGCTCGGTAGGCGCCTGCGAGTGCCCGCAGGTACTCGTCTGTGACGCTGCCGCGCCCCTGGGGGAACTCCCGGAGTTTGGCCACGTGCTCCCACAGTTCCTTTTGCGCGAGGTTGCCGTCCGGCTTCTGCAACATCGGGTGGAGTAGATCGATCTCGCGGAGCACGGTCGACGTGATGCCGCCCTGCCCTGCCTTGCCGGTCGCATCCGTGATGTGGATCGCCACGGGATAGAAGCCCTGCCCCCATACGAGGCGGACGGTCCAACCGTCGATTACCTGCGTCGTCTCTTCCATGCCCACAAGGCTACCATGTCCAGCACCCTTACCGAGGTAGCTTGACGAGCTACCTCGACAGTGGTCTACTGATAACGAGAGGCCACACCGAAGTAGGCCGGAACGGACCGGCCCACCCTCGACAGCAGAAGGAGAGCGAGACAGATGATGAACAAGATCCAGGACACCGCCGCGAAGTTCGCCGACGTAGCCACTTCCGGGCAGATCTACGACCTCATGGACCATCTGAACAACGGTCGCAAGATTCAGGCGATCAAGGTCGTTCGTGAAGCCACCGGGGTTGGCCTCTAGGACGCGAAGGACTTCGTCGACAACCACGAGATGGGTCGTGAAATCGCAGACCTGACCAACGAGCTTGTAGCCGTCAAGGCTGATCAGCCTGTCGAGATCATCGATGGCATGGAGACCATCGACATTGGCGACTTCGCCAAGAACGCGACGGTGGAGGAGTTCATCGCGGCGGGCGAGTCTCTGGGGTCGGAAATCGCATCCCGTCTGGTCGAGGGAGTGAATGCAAGCGAGTTGTCTGACGTGCTGGCTGAGCTTGTGACGCTCTTTTACGCGCGCGGCCTTGCCGGTAAGGCGACTGTCTGATGCCACCGCTCATGACGGTGGACGACGTGGCCGACTTCCTGTCGGTCCCGAAGTCCTGGATCTACGACAACTGGAAGACGGAAGCGATCCCGTTCAAGAAGGTGGGGCAAGCGCTCCGCTGTCGACCGAACGACCTTGACAAGTGGCTGGAGGCCAAGTGATGAGCGACGTACACCCCAAGTTCAGCGCCGGATTTGAGTCCGGTTTGGAAGATGCACAGGAGCAGATCATCCACTTCCTGAATCTCTCCGGGATGCCTGATGCGGCCAAGAAGGTTCGGACCCTGGTTCTCGACGCTGGCGACATGCCCGGCGGTGCGTACGCGTGGGAGATAGCTGCCTGAGCATCGGGACCTTCGGCCTTGCCGGCCGAGGGATCTAAGCCCCAGGAACACCTTTGGTTGGGCACCGGCAGGCGGGGGTTGCCGGTGCTTTTCCATGGGTGCTCACTCGACGCCCGAAGGGGGATTGGTTGACTGATCCGAAGGTGATTGACCTTGACTGAGATGTTCCTCCCTGTTCCGAAGCAGGGGACTGACACCAGCCTGGAAGGCCAGGCTGACAAGTTGCTCGCTGACTACCCGGAACCCGGCTCCGATCCGTACCCGGATCGCTGGCAACAGCGGCGGGAGGAGACGGAGTTCGACCGCATAGCCGCTGCCCATACGGGCCTGCTCCCATTGCCTCTGGTGCCAATCGTGGCGATGCTCCCTGACTGGGACCCGTGCGAGTCCTCGCGGGAGCTCTCACGCCTGATGAGTGAGCGTCCGGGTGCGGCTGAGCCGGACCACCTTGGAGAGCTACTGAATTTCGCTGCGGCGGCGGAACGGGCCGGGGAGCAGTACGGCTCTGGCTTCCATTTCGAGCGGCAGAGCGACCCTTCCGAAGAGTGCGGGTGGGGTGGCTGCTCGAACCCTCTGTATGCCCCCGAGGAGTCTCGGGGGAAGGGTAGGCCCCGGAAGTATTGCCGGGGCCACCAGAAGTCGGCAGAAGCCTACAGAAGGAGGCTGCAACGGCAAGGGCGCCCTATTGGCAAGAACAGGAATCTGACCTACGGGTTTCGTGGCCACTCGAAGCAGGATTTGTAGGGGTACCGCTCTGTTTGGGGGCCGGTCAACACAATCCGCTCGTGATGTGTCGTGTTTATTCCTAACTAGTGGAGACATGTTCTCCGGGCCATGCTCACTCGGCGGTGAGCCTCTGGCACAGCCTGGAAAGGCTGGGCAGTTCCTAAGTCGTTATGAGGCTCTGCGGATACCTCCCTGTGAGATGGCACGTAGAGAGACACGCTTCCCTTGCTTCCCGTGGTTCCGGTTCTTTCCCATGGGGGGTAAGGGGGGCAGTGTCTTCTCTTACGTTGTCCTCTTGTGAGTGTGCAGAGCAACCGCTGAACGGTTGCGTCATGAGATATGGAGCCAGCCAATCAGGGCTGGCGCCTGATAACTGAATGCTCACTGTTGGCAGGTCTCTCGGGGGACCTGCCTTTTCTGTATCTAGCTACTTGCCTTGATGGCAAGCCTTCCGAAAGGAGGTAGTCACCATGACTGCCATGGATCGAATCCGAGGGCGGCTGAAGAGCCGCCGTCACATTGCTGGACTTACCTGTTCCGAGGTTGCTCGACGTGTCGGCGTACATGAGGCCACTGTCTACAAGTGGGAGGCAGGCGACCGTACGCCGGACGCTCTGAACCTTGCCCGTTGGGCTCACGCTGTGCGTGCCGGTCATCGGGGCCTGCTCGTGCTGGCCGAGGACGACACGGCTGTCTGGGCCTCCCTAGTTGCTGGCGAGTACCTGCGCCAGGAGCGCGACCGTACCGGGACCATCCGGAATTCAAAGCAGGCTCACGCCACGCTCATTTCCGACCGCTGTCGCAAGGTCGCGGCCATTTCCTTTTAACCTCTCTCCAAGGAGTATCCCTATGTCTGTTCAGTTCTCCAATTTTGGAAGCATCGTTGACGGCATTGGCGTCGTCAACCAGATTGCTGAAACTTCCCTTGAGAACCTCAAGGCTGAAAGTGTTCTCGGCCGGCTCGTTTACCGCGACCTGGAATCTGATTTCACCCCCGGCGTTGGCGCGACGATGAACGTGCGTAAGCCGACGAAGTTCGCAGTTAAGAACCTCGCCAAGGATGGCGAGGTCAAGAATGAGGCGCTCGACGAGAAGTTGCTGCCGGTTGTGATCGACACTCACGCTTATGCTTCGACGCTTACCAACACCTGGAATGAAACGCTCGATATCGCGGACGTGGTCGTTCAGATTACGGGCCCCCTGTCTGCCGCTGTCGCGGTTGACGACACGGTTGACGAAGATGACCCTTCCGCAAGGTCGATCGAGGCTCGCATCGCCGACGAATTCAAGAAGGTCATTGACTCGGATGGGGCGACTGCCAAGGATGCCGAAGGAAAGGTCATCCCGAAGGCCATCGAGCACAAGTCCAAGTCTTCCTTCCGTGACACCCTGGTCAAGGTAGACGCTCAGATGAACGCCAACAAGGTCCCGCTTGAGGGCCGCCGACTGGTCGTGTCTCCGGACTTCCGAGCCGAGATTCTGTCCGACGACCTCTTTGTCAAGGCTGACTCCTACGGGTCGCCGCAGGTGATCCAACGGGGCGGTGCAATCGACGCCGTGACAGCCAACCACATGGGCAACTTTCTGGGCTTCGATGTGTACCTGTCGACCATGCTTGATGGTGCTGTTGCATTCACCCGTGAGGCTTTCGCCCTCGCTGTGGCCGTGCCTGTTCCCATGGAAGGTGCCGTTTCCACCGCTGTTTCCGATAAGGAATCGGGCTACGGTATGCGGCTGACCAAGGCTGCCGTTCCTTCCAGGCTGTCCACTCAGGTGTCTACTGATGTCCTGTGTGGTGCTGCGATTCTGGACGCAGACCGTTGTGTCGGAATCAAGATTGCTACCGCCTGACATCAGACATTGATTGCCCCCACCTGAGAGTGGGGGCTTTCTTTGTCCCCGGAGGGATCGAAATGAAGATGACACCACAGGCTTACTGCTGGCGCGCGCTACTTTTCAGCCTCAAGCTCAAACGTACATATTCGACCTGGGAGAGCGACTGAAATGCGAATCACAACTAGAGAAGAAGCTGAGTATGCACTGGAGGAGGTCGCCCATCGCAGGTATCTCATAGAGATGGATGAAGTTGGCGAGCTTCCGTACTGGATGAAACCTGAAAAGGAAACACCGAAGCAGATGGCGAGACGGTACAGGAACCTATCCACCCGCATCTATGGCTAGCACTCAGCATTAAGCTGCGAATTTTTCAGCGAATTTTTTCGAAATGTTTTTGAACGAGCAGAATGCGATGAATAACTCTGCGGCGGCGCCGTAGAGGCCCTGGGGGGTGACCCCTTGTCACCCAAAATCCACGTCGGGACGTCACAGCAGCTCTCATTCTGTACGGGTTTTGAGGCCCGTCAGTAATCGCCAATACTAGGCTTGACCAGCCAAATCGCATATCTATACATCGTGACTCAGGTCACAGAAATGAGTGACTATGTCCAGTCGTGGCCCTGCACCGAAGAGTGTTGAAAGTCGACGGCGTCGAAATAAGGTCGCCGAGTGCTCGGCCGTATTCCAGATTTCCCGTAGTGGCAATCCGAGAGTTTGGCCGCCAGCCAAGGCGTTTGCGGAGCGATTTTGCGCATTCCATCCGCATTCAACGCCGACGATTCGGAAGTTTTGTTCCGAGTGTGTTTATGAGGGAAAAGTGGTGATTGACGATGGCGTGGAGTGAAAAGACGGAGCATGCCTACCCGCCGAGCTGGCCGACTGTCCGTACCGCCGTGCGGCGTCGAGACTGCGGCCTCTGTCAGTGGGTCCGTGAGGACACGGGAACGCCCTGTCTGGAGCCTGCTACCGACGTTGATCACATCGTGCCCCTGTCGCAGAGTGGCCCGTCCACGGTGGCCAATGCTCGGATGCTGTGCGACTGGCACCACAAGCGGAAAACCGCCCGCGAGGCTGCGGCAGGGAAGCGAGCTAAGCGGAACCAGGCCGCCGGTCCACGTCGCCGGAAGCACCCCGGGGAGCTCTAACCCCGCTTTAGGGGCCGAGCTACTCGCCCGCAGTTGTCGCAGTTGAGGTAGGGGCCGTCAGTGAGTTGCAGAACCCAGGTGTGCGGTTTGCCTGCGCCGCACTCGACGCAGACATGGCGCCGGAAGACTTCCATGGGGACGACGGCGGGGCCGCTCATGGAGATTTGAGGCAAGGGGCCAGGGCCCGGGGGCCTTGGCCGTTGAGTTCTGCGGCTGTACGGCGTGGTCACAGTGGGCCGGTCTCGTGCATGCCTCCGGCGTGGTCTCTCACCTCGGTTGCGTGCCGGGTAGCTTTGACGATGTCGCCTGCGGCGATGGCTTCCTGGCATTGGCGGTAGTTCGCAGCACAGACACCGCAGCCGGGGTACGGCTGGCAGTCCGTTAGCCAATGGTTGAAGCCGGTCGGAAGGGTCACGGGCTGCTCTTGGGTGGTCTGGCGCTTGGTCATGAATGCTCCCCGCGTAGTTCGTGGGGTCCATGCTTGACCTGTTTCCCAACTCTCCCTAGCCGCTTTCCCGTTGCTGCAAAAGGCTGTCCCTGGTGGTCGCCAGTAGGGCTCGCATTTCGTCGCCCTGGAGCGCGTGCTCCGCGAACCCATCGAACTTCGCGACATAGAGCGCAACGTCCCGAGGGTCGGTCACCACCACCTCGGCGTGAACGGTCTCGACAGTGGCGGCTCTGTCGTCCCGCACCACGAAGGCGTGGTTGGGGATGTCGTGCTTGGGCCCTGCCTGTGGCACGACCCGTAGGTCAACGTTCGAGAGCTGCGACATGGTGACCAGGTGGTCCATCTGCCCGGCGAGGATGAGGGGAGGAACGATCTCCCACGTGAGGACCCCCTCCGTGATCACGAACCGGAGTGTCTTGGTCTGGTCGTACAAAACCTCTTGCCGCTCCAGTCGGGCCGCGATGATCTCCCGGACCACAGGCTCTGTCAGGTCGTCGTGACGCGACAGGACCGCCCGCATGTAGTGGTGCGTTTGAAGAAGCCCCGGGATCAGTGCCGGTTGGAAGACCCGCAGGAGGCTCATACGAGCTTCTACGGCCTTGAGCTGCCGCTGTGCCTTGTGGAGTCCCGCCCGCTGGATCAGGCGCCAGGCTGTGGCTTCTGTGGCTGCCGCACGGGCGGCGTCCATGTACTCCGACTTCACATCGTCTGAGACACCGATGGCGGTCAGGATGCGGTCGACATCGTCAGCGGTCGGTGCGAGCTTGCCCGTCTCTACCTTGCTGAGCTTGCTGGCAGACATGACTGCGCTGCGGGCAACCGCCTTGGCCTCCTTCCCAGAGGCTTCCCGCAGTACCCGCAGCGCTGAGCCAAGCTCTGAACGGTTCACTCCCCGTACTTTGCCCACCAGTCCGCGAACGGCACAGCGTGAGCGAGGGCCATGTCCCGGTAGGTGACGTACTCCGGGCCCCGGTCGTCGGGGAGCACGTCGGCCCCGACGAACTTGCCGTCATGGCTGTAGTGGAACTGTGCCGGTGTCGTCGAGTCGAAGAGCCAGAAGTCCCCAACGTCGGGGAGGGGGTTAGGCCGGTCCGTCACGTCGAGGATGAAGAACTCTTCCCCTGCTGTGGCGTTGGTCTGGTACCCCCAGCCCAGTTCGAACCGAAGGTACGGGGTCAGTGGCCGGGTGAGGATGTGGACGCGGTACATGCGCCGTCCGGCATGGGTGTGTGCCCGGACCTCTGCTAGCCAGTCGTCGTTGTAGTCGGCTGGCTGCTCCTGGCCGTCGAGGAACAGCCTGTACGCGTCGACGTTGCCGGACTGGCTGTAGTCGTCGAGGGTCTCCAGCCGGAACGCTTCCTGCCGGAAGCCGTCGAACAGGTCCCCCAGGGAACGGTCAGGCACTGGCCGCGTCTCCGAACGCCTCGCGGATCAGGTCCATGGGGATCTCAACCAGGGTTTCATGTGCCGGAATGCTCAGCCCGTGGTCGGTGGGCGTCTCGCCCTGCACGAGGATCGTGCCCCGGTCCGTCTTGTAGATGGTGGGGCAGTCCTTCTTGTCGCACGTCGTCGCGAGCATGGTCACCTTCACGAGCGTTCCCCTAACCGTTGAGTGGTCTCGTCTGATCGTTCCGGGGTGCCATAGAGAGGGGCAAGGGGTTTGAGTTTCCAGGACGGGAAAGCTGTGGGCTGTCGTAGCGTTGCAGCGAAGACGTGCCACTAGGAGTGAGGAAGTGCTGTGGGCCGCGCCGTAGACCGTGAGGACGTGACGCAGCGAGTGCGGACGCTGCTCGAAGAGTGCGTGGGTGGCGAGCTGGGAGGCTTTGATGCGCTCCAGGCGACCCTGGATCAGGAGATTGCCCGAAGGCAACTCGCGATGCTCGACGAGGACGAACGAGAAGGCGTCTACCAGAACCCCGTGGGGTCGGACCGAGCAGACGCGTCGAGGCAGCAGTTCCAGGCGAACCTGGCGGATGCCGAGAAGCGCTTGGACGTCGCGATGGAGCGTGTGGAGCGCTACAAGGCCGTAATGCGTCAGCACGGCGAGTGACTCAGCACCGTTCCAGCGCGATACCCCGAAACGGGCTGGACCAGGTCAGCACCGAGTCAGCACGGTGCCCCAAGAGACACAGAAACGGCCCGAACTGCTCCGAAGAGTAGTCGGGCCGTCTGCTGTCTCACCTGCACGTTTGGCCATGTGCCGCACCGGGTGTATAAGCCAGCGCTCTCCCCACTGGTCATAACCAGAGGGAGTACGGACACGGACGTGATCGTAACCAGTCCGGGACGGTCCGGCCTGGGGATGAGCACCCACGCCTGAGTACCCGTACCTAGTGAGTGAGATGAGTACGCGCGCGGATGGGTCCCACCTGCGCAGACGGAAGAGTGAGAGCACGGAAAAGGGCGCGGCACCGGCACCGCCGACACGGGGCGGCGGAACGGTGCAGCGCCCTTGGCCGCTCCTCCCGCCGTACGTCCTATGGCGGGAGCGAGCCACGGGGGTGACTCGGGGGACGACCACCACCGGGGCCGAACGGGGGACTTCGGGGAAACCCGAGGGGGACCATGGGGAAGGCGCCGGTCCGGGCGGGCCCGAGAGATCGGGTTCGCCGGATCGGCGCCTTCTTTCATGGAGGTGATCGCGGCTACGCGCGCGTGCCGCTCACTCGCCCCTGCAGCAGCCGCGACAGCGCTGAGTGCACGTCGTCGAGCGAACGCTCGGGCTGGAACGCCTGCCAGTCGAGGGCGGCGACCAGGACCATCCCGACGAGCGCGGCCGCCGTCAGGGGGATGTCGATCTCCTCGCTCAGCTCGCCGTTCTCGACGCCGCCGCGCAGCACGTCCTCCACCACGGCGACGGCTTCCTGCCGTACCACCATGAGGGTGGACTGCCAGGCGCGGTTGGTGCGCCACAGCTCCGCGACGTACAGCTGCGTGAAGGCCGGATAGCGGTCGATGAAGACGAGCCCCGCCCGGATCATCGCGTCCAGGGCGTCGACCTTGCTGCCGCCGCTCTCGGCCGTCCTTGCCGCCGCTTCCTTCAAGGAGGTGGTGAGCAGCCCGACTCCGTGTCGCAGCAGCTCTTCGAAGAGGACCGATTTGCTCGCGAAGTTGTAGTAGACGGTTCCCTTCGCGACCCCGGCCCGCTCCGCGATCTCGTCGACCGTGGTGGCGGAGAACCCCTGCTCCGCGATGAGGGTGACGGCGGCTTCGTAGAGCTTCTGCCGGGTGGCCTCGCGCCGGGTGCTGCCGGCGGTTGCGCTGCTGTCCATGGCCCTGATTGTCACAGGCGCTTCGGGGGCTCCGTTCACAGGCTCAGCTCCGGGTGCAGTCGGTCCAGGGTCCACACCTGCTTGCGCCGGGCGGAGAGCGCGGTGAGCGCGAGGGCGCCCGCGGTGAAGGCGGCGAGGACGGCGCACGCCTGCCAGACGGGCCCGAGGCCGCCTCCGGTGATGAGCCTGCGCAGCGCCTCGACGATGTAACTCATCGGCAGGAAGGGGTGGATCGCGCTGAAGAACTTCGGGCTGGTCTGCACCGGGTAGGTGCCGCCCGCCGACGTCAGCTGCAGCATCAGCACGGCCAGGACGAGGATCCGCCCCGCCGCCCCGAAGCGGGCGTTGAGCCACTGCACGATCGCCGCAAAGCAGCACGTCACCAGGCACAGGAAGCCGATGGTCCCGGCCGCCCGCGTCATCTCGAGCCCCAGTCCCCAGTGCAGCACCGACATCAGCGCGGCCACCTGGAGAACCCCCACGGCGGCCACCGGCAGCCAGCCGGCGAGCGCGATGCGCCACGCGGAGGCGCCCGCGGCGAGAGCGCGCCGGTTGAGCGGCTGGATCAGCATGTAGGCCACCATCGCGCCCACCCACAGAGAGAGCGGGATGAAGTACGGGGCGAAGCCGGTGCCGTAGTTGGGCGCCTTGTGCAGCGACTGGGAGGCGAGCTGCACCGGGTCGGCCATGACGCCCGTGCGCTGATCGCGGTCCTCCTTGTCGTAATCGGGGATCTGCTTGACGCCGTCGTGCAGCCCGCCGGACAGCTTCTCGGAGCCGTCGACCAGCTTGAACATCCCTCCGTTGAGGTCGTTCGCGCCCGTCTCGAGCCTGCCGACGCCCGAGTCCAGGTCGTTGGAGCCGGTCTGGGCGGTGGCCAGCCCTGTGTGCAGCTTCTTGGCGCCCTTGGCGACCTTGCCCGCGCCCTTGTTCAGCTCGTTGACCTTGGAGACGGTCGTCTCCAGGTCCTCGTCCAGGCGCGGGGAGCGGTCGGCCAGTGCCTTGGCCTTCTTCTCCAGGGAGGCGAGGTTCTTGTCGAGCTCTCCGATGTCGCCGTTCTGGTCCTGGATCAGGGTGTTCAGGTCCCCGGCGATCGTCGCGACGTCGTCGGCGGTCTCCTTGGCCTTCTTCAGGAGCGGGCAGTGCGGGTCGGGCACCGTGGGTGTCTCGCAGAGGTCCTTGTAGATGCCGCTCATCTTCTCGGCGTTGGACTTGGAGTCGGCTGCCGCGCCGGGAGCGATCTTGACCCACAGCTTCAGGTTGTGGCGGACGGCCTTGGAGGAGTCGGCGACGAGCTGCGCCGAGTCGCCGATCGTCTTGCCGTTGTCCTTGAGGTAGGGCCGCACGTCGGCGGCGACCCCGTTGACCTTGTCGGCCAGGGACTGGGTGCCGTCCGCGACCTGCTTCGAGCCGTCCTCCAGGTCGCCCGCGCCCGTGTGGAGCTTCTTGATGCCCCCGGCCAGCTTGCCGCTGCCGTCCTTGGCGTCCTTCAAGCCGTCGGCGAGCTTCTTGGACCCCTTCTCCGCCTTGCCGATGCCGCCTTCGAGCTTGTCGGCGCCGTCGGCCGCCTTCTTGGTGGCGCCGTGGAGGTCGGAGAAGTTGATGAAGATCTTGTCGAGGAAGGAACGCGATGCCTTCGTGGAGGCCGCCGAGCGCACCTCGGAGAAGACTGTCCTGGAGATCTGCCCGACGATGTAGTTGTTGGCGTCGTTCGTCCGCACCTGCAGAGCGCCCGTCTCCGGAGAGTCCCCCGAACTCGACGCGACGCGCTTGCTGAAGTCGGACGGCATGGTCAGCGACAAGTAGTACGTGCCGTCCTCGATGCCCTTACGGGCCTCGGCGGAGCTCACCTCGTGCCAGTCGAAGGTCTTGCTGTCGCGCAGCCCTTCGACGATGCCGTCGCCGACGGCGACCTTCTTGCCCGCGGCGGTGGCTCCCTTGTCGTCGTTGACGAGCGCGACGGGGATCCGGTCGAGACGGCCGTACGGGTCCCAGAACGACCACAGGTAGAGCGCGCCGTACAGCAGCGGCAGCAGCAGGAGAGCGACCAGCGCCGCGCGCGGCAGCTTCCCCCTGCCGAACCGCCTGAGCTCAAGCGCGGCCAGCTTCGGCGAGCGCATCCGCCGTCTCCTTGTCGTTGTCGTCGGTCGCGTCGGCTTCGCGGGCCCCGCCGGGATCGGTGCCGGTGTCGCTGTCGGTGGTCCGGGGCGCGGTGGACACGACGACCGCCCCCTCGGGCGCCTCGCTGCACACCGCCACGACGGTCGTCCCGCTCTGTGCGAGGGACCTCAACAGGCCCCAGGCTTCGGCCCGTTCGGTGTCCGAGAGCTTGAGGTCGGTGTCGTCCACGCCCAGGAGGCGAGGTCGGCCGATGAGGGCGAGGGCCACGGAGAGCCGCAGCGCCTCGAGCCGCTCCAGGTCGCGCACGGCGGTGCGCCGCCCCTTGGGCAGGGTCTCCATGTCGAGCCCGGCGGCGGTCAGGGCGGTGTCGACGCGCAGCCGGGCCTCGGCCGTCCGCTCGGCGCGCGGCCGCAGCAGGTCCCGCAGGGAACCACCGAACCGCCGCTCCAGGAGCGCCCGTTCACGCAGGTGCTCGCCGACGGTCAGCGCAGGGTCGAGGTCGGTGACGCCCGGCACCGGGCCGAGCCCGCTGACGCGGCGGACGGCGGCCAGCTGCTTCGGCAGCCGCAGCCGGCCGACGGAGGCGCGCCCCTCGGTGGCGCGCATGCGGCCGGTGAGCGCGAGCAGCAGGCAGGTGCGGCCCGAGCCCGAGGGCCCTTCGAGTGCGATCAGCGATCCGGGCTCGGCGGTGAACCCGACGCCGCGGAACGCCCACCCCCGCGGCCCCTTGAGCCCGAAGTCCTCGGCGCTGACGGCAGCTCCCTGCGGACCGTCCACAAGTCCCCCCTCGGAACCGGTTTTTGAACTGACTGGTCAGTGCAAAAGCTATCGGGAACCGCAGTTCGAAGCAAAGCCGCAGGTCAGAGCCGATTGTCAGTGGCGTACTTCACGATGGGCACATACGGCCACTGCGCCGTCACCAGACGACAGGAGGTTCGTCATGGCCAGTAGTTCCGCAGCAGCCGCACGCCGGCACCGCGCCGTCGGCCCTGCCCCCTCACTGACCGGCCCGGCGAGCGACGTCCACCCCGTGCTGCGCCGCGCCACCGCACCCCCCGCCGCCCTCGAACTGCTCGCCCAGGCCCGCGCCGGAATCGACGAGGCCGCCCGCCTGGACACTCCGAACGAGCGCTATGCCACGGCCCACCTCGCCGCCCTGCGCACCGCAGCCGCCGTGCTCGCCGCCCGCGGCCGCCCCGAGACCACGCCCCGCCGCAGGCAGCGCATCCGCAGCGCCTGGGAAGTCCTCCCCGAGATAGCTCCCGAACTGACCGAGTGGAGCGTCCTGTTCGCCTCCGGCGCCCCGCGCAGGGCGCGCGCCGAAGCGGGCATCCAGGGCGCCGCGACCGTCCGCGACGCCGACGACCTGCTGCGCGACGTCGCGATGTTCCTGCGCATCGTCGAGCGCATGCTGGTCCTGCAGCCGGTGCTGCCCCAGCCCCGCAGCGGGGAAGCGGCGGACCAGGAGGCGCCGGACGCGGGCTGAACACCGGGCGCACCGCCGCACGCGGGCCGTGGCGGGGTACTCCGTGCGAGGCAATAGGGTGGGAGCGTCGAAACCCCAGCGCCGAGGAGTCAACTGCCGTGTCGGACCCAACGTCGTCGCTGCGCTCCGGTCCCGCCCGCCCCCGCGCTGCGCTCCGTACCGCCGTGGTCTGGGAGGTTCTGAAGGACGCCCTCGACCGCCGGGTCAAGGCCACCGGCAGGGAGCCGCTCGACGTGCTCGACACCGGCGGTGGCAGCGGCAACTTCGCGGTGCCCGTGGCCGGCCTCGGCCACCGCGTCACCGTCGTCGACCCCAGCCCGAACGCGCTGTTCGCGCTGGAGCGCCGCGCCGCCGAGGCCGGGGTCGCCGACCGCGTGCGCGGCGTCCAGGGCGACGCACACGGCCTCTTCGACGTCGTCGAGCGCGGCGGCTACGACGCGGTCCTGTGCCACGGCGTCCTGGAGTACGTGGACGACCCGGCCGAGGCCCTGGGCAACGCCGTCGGCGCGCTCCGCCCCGACGGCGTCCTCAGCCTGCTCGCCGCGGGCCTCGGCGGCGCCGTGCTGGCCAGGGCGCTCGCCGGCCACTTCAAGGAGGCCAAGGAGGCGCTCACCGACCCGGCCGGGCGCTGGGGCGAGAACGACCCGATGCCGCGCCGCTTCACCGCCGAGCAGTTGACCGACCTGGTCGGGGCGGCGGGCCTGCGCGTGGGCTCGGTGCACGGTGTGCGGGTTTTCGCCGATCTCGTACCGGGCGTCCTGGTGGACACCGAACCGGGCGCGATGGAAGCACTGCTCAACCTGGAAGCCGCCGCCGCCGAGCTGCCGTCCTTCCATTCCGTCGCCACCCAGCTGCATGTCCTCGGAGAAGGGCGAAAGTCGGCCACGGACTGATTCCGGTTCGCTGATCAGCGGCGCAGCGGCAGATGGAGTACGCCACAGGCCCCCCGAACGGGCTACTCGCGCCGTATGATCGAGGCACACGGTTCGGCATGACGGATCGGGCGCTGGGGAATGCACGCTTCAGCTGACCGGTGCGGAGTGATGGTCCGGTTTGGCGAAGTTGGCGCAGAGGGGCGGGTTTCACGGGGGCGATTCCCTGCCTATCCTGAAAGGGACCCCCGGTCGCCCCGGCGACTGCACGATGAGGAGGACTCCGTGCCGCTCTCGGAGCACGAGCAGCGCATGCTCGAGCAAATGGAGCGAGCGCTGTACGCCGAAGATCCCAAGTTCGCGACAGCGCTTGAGGGAAGCGGGCTGCGCACGTACACCCGGAAGCGGGTCTACCAAGCGGTCGCGGGCTTCCTGGTGGGTATCGCGCTCCTCATGGCCGGAATGGTCGCGCAGCAGATCTGGATCAGCGTGGTGGGTTTCCTCGTCATGCTGGGCTGTGCGGTGCTTGCCGTCACCGGATGGCGCAAGGCGCCGAAGCCGGGTGAGCAGCCGACGGGCCAGGCCCAGGCGGTGCCGGGCACCCAGAGCACCCGCCGCCAGAGCAGGCAGCGCCGCTCCATGATGGATCGGATCGAACAGCGCTGGCAGCGCCGCCGCGACGAGCAGGGGCAGTAAAGGACCCGCTGCGGGTCCCGCGCAGAGCGGCCGCGCAACGACACAGACATGTGTGAGGGGTGACCACTTTCGAGTGGTCACCCCTCACACATGTCTCCAGGGATCTCGAGGGCCCGGCGTCCAGGGAGCCAGGGAACCCGAGGGCCGGGCTCCAGGGGGTGGGGCCGAGCCGGCCCCACCCCCTGCGCCGTCTCAGCCCTCCTGCCGCGAGGGCCGCCGCACCACCGCGGCCCACCGCTTGCTCAGCCGCTCCGACCAGCGCGTCCTGGTCCGTGACCAGCGGTCCGACAGCGCCCAGACCACCCGGGCGGCCGAACGCGGCCAGAGCGTTGCCCGCAGCCGGGTGCGCCGGTTCGCGGAGGCGCGCAGGCCGTCGCGTACCCGGAGCGCGTCGTCGGCGAGGCCCGGTGCCGGGTGCGGCCGGGGCGCGTACAGGACCTGCTCCACCGCCGCGGCCACCCGGTGCACGGACTCCGCGGCCGGGTTCCCGAGGCGGCCGACCCGCACGATGCGGGCCGCGGCCTTGCGCGGCGTCTGCGACTCGTCGGGTGCGATGCCGTAGTCCCACGCCGTGTCGGTGACTTCGAGCCAGGCGGCGAGCGTCCGCGCCGCCGCGTCCGCCTCGCTGCGGCCCGGTGCGCCCAGGCGCCTCGCCCGTACGCGTGTCCGCCACAGCAGCGGCAGCAACGGCAGCCCGAGCACCGCCAGGGCCCCCAGGGCGATGCCCAGGATCAGTCCGGTCGGCGGGCCGTCGTCGCCCGAGCCGACCACGGCCTGCGGGGCCTCGCTGGCGCAGCCGCCCTGCCGCTTCATCTCCGGCGGACAGCTGTCCGAGGCCGAGGGGCCGTCGGACGGTGCCGCCGACGCCGAGGGCTCCGGGGCGGCCGGGGCGCTCGGGCCGTCGGACGGGGTGTCCGGGCTGGTGTAGTCCGGCGGCGTGCCCCGGCTCGGGGTCGGCTCGAAGCGGGTCCAGCCCACGCCCTCGAAGTACAGCTCGGGCCACGCGTGCGCGTCCCGCAGGCCGACCGACATGGTGCCGTCCGCCCTCGGGGTGCCCGGGGTGAAGCCCACCGCGACCCGGGCGGGGATGCCCAGGGTGCGCGCCATCGACGCCATCGCGAAGGAGAAGTGGACGCAGAAGCCCTCGCGCTGCTCGAGGAAGCGGGCGATCGCGGCCGGACCGCTGCCCGCCCGCACCTGCGTGTCGTAGGTGAAGCCGCCGTCCGACTGGAACCACTCCTGGAGCTTGACCGCCTCTTCGTAGTGGTTCGCCGCCCCCTTGGTGACCTTGCGGGCCGTGGTCTCCACCACCGCGGGCAGCTCGTCGGGGACCTTGGTGAACTCGCGCTTCAGGTCCGTCGGCGGCTCACCGGCCGCCGCCAGCTGCTGCGCCGTCGGCTCCACCACCAGGCTGCCGACCTTGTACTGGGCGCCCCGCGTGGTCTGGCCCCGGTCGCCGACGACGGCGCGGCCCACCGGCTCGTACCGCCAGCGGCCGCTGATGTCGACGCGGCTGGCCGGGTACGGCATGGGCAGCCAGTTCTGTGCGTAGTCGTCGGCCGCCGAGATGCTCGTCTGCACCTCGGTCCTGCGGACGTCGGGGGAGAGCCCCTTCGGGTCCGGGATGGGGGAGGGGACGTCGGTGATCTTGCGGACGGTCGTCTTCCAGGTCGTCCCGTCGAACTGGTCGAGGGAGACGATCCGCAGATACAGGCCGTCGGTCTGCTTGGCGTTCGTGCGGTACGAGATGACCTGGCGGTCCTCCGGCTGGTTCAGGCTGTCCTGGAGGGCGACCAGCGGGTTCACCGCCGAGATCGTGCCGCCCCCGCCGCGGCCCCCGGCTCCGGGACCGCCGCTGCCGTCCAGGAGCCCGCCGTCCAGGGCGGGGAGGGCGACCGGCACCACCAGGGCGATGCCGAGCGCGAGCGCGCCGATGCGCCGCCCGGTGCGCACGGGCGCGATCGCCCCGCCGCCCTGCGACTCGAGCCCGCCCGCGATCCGCCCCGGAGCGCGCGCGGCGCCCCCGAAGACCCGCCCCCACTGCGAGAGCCGGTCGCGCCCCTCGGCCAGGAGCAGCAGCAGATACCCGGCGGCCGCGAGCAGGAACCACAGCCACCCGGCCCCGTCCCCGGAGAGCCCCGCCGCGACCGAGTACAGCGCGAGCAGCGGAAGCCCGGCCGGAGCCGCCGTACGGAACGTCACCGCGAGGGCGTCCACCGCGAGCCCGATCACCAGCACGCCGCCGACCAGCATCAGCCGGATGCCGTCGCTCAGCGGCGCCGGGATCGCGAACTGCGCCACGTCGTTCCCGCCCGCGTCCAGCAGCTCGCCGAACCGGCGGAACGTCTCGGGCCCCGGAATGATCCCGGCAAGTGCCTGCTCGCGGGCGAACACCAGCGTCAGGAGCAGCAGCGTGACCAGGGCCTGCACCACCACGGTGACCGGCCGGGCCAGCGGCATCCGCCGGGCCAGGGCGCCCACGCCGCTCTGCAGCGCGAGCAGGATCGCCGCCTGGATGAACCACGTCGCCGGATCGACGAGCGGCAGCAGCGCGCTCGACGCCATCAGCGTGGCCGCGGTGGCGCACACCGCCAGTCGCGCGCGACCACTCATGACCGTCCCCCCACTGTCGTACGTCCCCTCATGCCCAGCCCCCGGTCGTCGTCCCCGCGGCGGGCGCGGGACCCGCGCTGGTGCGCAGGTGGTCCGCCTGCCGCCAGACGTCCACGAGGCCCACTCCCGGCGGCACCGCGAGCGCCGTCCAGCCCGCGTCGCGCAGCAGCTGCAGCCGCGCCTCCGCCGTACCGGGCGGCAGCAGGCTCTGCGTCCACGCCGAGCTGTCCAGGACGAAGGCGACCGCAGCCCCGCTGCGCTGCCGCATCTTGGCGGCCACCTGCGCCTGCTCCTCGTCCAGGTCGCCGAAGAAGGCGACAAGGAGACCTTCGTTCCCGCCCCGCAGCAGGTCGTACGCGTGGCTGAGGCCCGCGCCGTCCGAGTGGTCGATCACCGCGAGGGTGTCCATCATCAGCCCGGCCGCGTCCGCCGACTCCTGGCTGGCGCCCGCGAAGCCGTCCGAGCCCTCGCCCGGCACCGAGTTGCCCGTGTCCGTCAACAGCCTTACGGAGAAGCCCCGTTCGAGCATGTGCACCAGGACGGAGGCCGTGGCCGCCACCGCCCACTCGAAGGCCGAGTCCGGTCCCGCGCCCTTGAAGGCGCGGTCGCGGGTGTCCAGGAGCACCGTGCACCGGGCCCGCTGCGGCTGCTCCTCGCGGCGCACCATCAGCTCGCCGTAGCGCGCGGTGGAGCGCCAGTGCACCCGGCGCAGATCGTCGCCGTGGCGGTACCCGCGCGGGATCACGTCGTCCTCGCCGGCGAGGGCGAGCGAGCGGTGCCGCCCGTCGCCGTACCCCTTGGCCTCCCCGGTGAGCCGCACCGAGGGCAGGGCCTCCACGCGCGGGATGACGGTCAGGGTGTCGAACGTCGAGAAGGAGCGGGACAGTTCACACATCCCGAAGGGGTCGGTCAGACGCAGCTGCAGCGGCCCGAGCGGATAGCGCCCGCGCAGGTCCGAGCGCACCCGGTAGGACACCTCGCGGCGGCCCCCTGCCTCCACCCGGTCGAGCACGAAGCGCGGTCGGGGGCCGAGGACGTAGGGCACCCGGTCCTGGAGCATCAGCAGGCCCGTGGGCAGCCGCGAGACGTTCTCCATGCGCAGATGGACGCGGGCCTCCGAACCGGCGGGCACGCGCGCGGGAGAGAGCCTGCGGCTGCCCGCGACGCGGTAGCGGGTGCGGTAGAGGACGACCGCGCACACCAGCGGCAGGACCGCGAGCAGCAGCCCGACCCGGAGCAGGTCGCTCTGGCCGAGCACATACGCGCAGATGGCCGCGGCGACACCGGCCGCAAGGAAGGAGCGCCCACGGGTGGTGAGCCCCGCGAGCGCCGTGCGCAGGCCGCCTTTGTCCTCTTCCTCGCCGTGCGCCGCGGGCGGCGCTCCGGCAGCCATCACAGCCTCCGCGCGCCGGGCGGCTGCTGGCCGTAGTAGCCGCCGCCCGGCTGGGCGGAGGCGGGCACCGGCGTGCGCTGCAGGATCTCGAGGATGACCGACTCGGCCGTACGACGGTTCAACTGGGCCTGCGCGGTGGGCAGCAGGCGGTGGGCGAGGACCGCGACGGCGAGCGCCTGCACGTCGTCCGGCAGGGCGAACTCCCGGCCGCTGAGGGCGGCGGACGCCTTGGCGGCGCGCAGCAGGTGCAGCGTCGCACGGGGAGACGCCCCGAGTCTGAGGTCCGGGTGGTTGCGGGTCGAGGCGACCAGGTCGACCGCGTACCTCCGTACGGAATCGGCGACGTGCACCGTGCGTACGGCGTCCACGAGCTTCACGATCTCGTGGGCGTGGGCCACCGGCTGGAGGTCGTCCAGGGGCGAGACGCCGCCGTGCACGTCCAGCATCTGCAGCTCGGCCTCCGGGCTGGGATAGCCGATGGAGACGCGCGCCATGAAGCGGTCGCGCTGCGCCTCGGGCAGCGGGTAGGTGCCCTCCATCTCCACCGGGTTCTGCGTGGCCACCACCATGAAGGGACTGGGCAGTTCGTACGTCTGCCCGTCGATGGTGACCTGGCGCTCCTCCATGGACTCCAGGAGCGCGGACTGCGTCTTCGGAGACGCGCGGTTGATCTCGTCGCCGATCACGATCTGCGAGAAGATCGCGCCCGGCTTGAACTCGAAGTCCTGCCGCTGCTGGTCGTAGATCGACACCCCGGTGATGTCGGACGGCAGCAGATCCGGCGTGAACTGAATGCGGCGCACCGAGCAGTCGATGGACCGCGCCAGCGCCTTGGCCAGCATGGTCTTGCCGACGCCGGGGACATCCTCGATCAGAAGATGTCCCTCGGCGAGCAGCACAGTCAGCGAAAGCCGTACGACCTCAGGCTTGCCCTCGATCACACCCTCCACCGACCTGCGGACTCGCTCCACAGTGGTGGTCAGATCAGTGAGGCTCGCTCGATCGTCATAGGTCGTCACCCGGCCCTCCTCGGCCCCGTTCTCCGGGCCGACGCTTTCCTGCGGCCCGGCCCACCCCGATTCACGGACACCGCGCGTGAATGGTTCCGCGCGACGCCACCCCCGCATTCTTGTTGGGCGTACGGGGTCGTGTCACTCGCCTGTGGATAACTGGCGCCGTTATGTCGGGTGTTGGGCCGTTTTGGCCTCGCACAATGTCCGAACTAGCGCACCTGCGGTCACGCAGGGTCGATCTCCCGGAGCAGACCGGTCGTCACGTCGAAGACGAATCCCCGTACGTCGTCCTTGTGCAGCAGGAACGGCGAGGTGCGTACCCGCTGCATCGACTGCCGCACGTCCTGGTCGACGTCGCGGAACGCCTCCACCGCCCAGGCCGGCCGCTGCCCGACCTCGTCCTCCAGCTCGTGCCGGAAGTCCTCGGTGAGGGTGAGCAGGCCGCAGCCCGTGTGGTGGATGAGCACGACACTGCGGGTGCCGAGGGCGCGCTGGCTGATCGTCAGGGAGCGGATGACGTCGTCGGTGACCACGCCGCCCGCGTTGCGGATGGTGTGGCAGTCGCCCAGCTCCAGGCCGAGGGCGGCGTGCAGGTCGAGGCGGGCGTCCATACAGGCGACGACGGCCACCTGCAGGACGGGACGGGCGTCCATGCCGGGGTCGGTGAAGTCGGAGGCGTACTTCTGGTTCGCGTCGATGAGGCGGTCCGTGACGGTGCCGTCCACGGTTATGCCGGCGCTCGGCTCGGCGGGGGTGCGGCCCTGAGGGGATGCGGAAGTCGACATGGTTATGACGGTAGTGCGCGCCGATCTGGCGGGCCTGCTGTGAGAACGGACAAAGAACGTCAATGAGTCTTGTTGTGAGGTAGTCCACAGGGGCCGTGATGGTGCGGCCGAACGGGTGACTTCACCGGGAATGCGGCGTCGCCGGGGGTGGCTCGCGACGCGCAGGCCGGTTGATTGACCGAAAGACACCGTGGACTAAAGTGACGCGAAGCGGGAGACGTGACCTGCTCCCTGCTGGACGGTAATTCCCCGGAGATTCCCTGAATCCCCCACGTGCGCGGCGCGTACGTACGGCTCGGCCTCCTCCCGCTCCCGGTCGGCTGACGCCCCTTCCCCGGCGCCAGCAGGCCATTCCCCTTCTCGAGCGGGCGGGGACCCGGCGGTGCGTACCGCCCGCCGGAGCTGAGAGGGCCCCTTGAGCAGCAACAGTCGACATGTCCCCGTGATGCTCCAGCGGTGCCTGGACATGTTGGCCCCCGCGCTCGCGGAGCCCGGAGCGGTCGTCGTCGACTGCACCCTCGGGCTCGGCGGCCACAGCGAGGCGCTCCTGGCCACCTTCCCCTCCGCCCGCCTCATCGCGCTCGACCGCGACAAGGAGGCGCTGCGCCTGTCCGGCGAGCGCCTCGCCCCCTACGGCGACCGGGCCACCCTCGTGCACGCCGTCTACGACGAACTCCCCGACGTGCTCGACCGCCTGGACGTCCCGCGCGTCCAGGGCGTCCTCTTCGACCTCGGCGTCTCCTCGATGCAACTCGACGAGGCGGACCGGGGGTTCGCGTACGCCCAGGACGCCCCCCTCGACATGCGCATGGACCAGACGACGGGGATGAGCGCCGCCGAGGTGCTCAACACCTACCCGCCCGGTGAGCTGGTGCGGATCCTGCGGGCGTACGGGGAGGAGAAGCAGGCCAAGCGGATCGTCTCCGCCATCGTGCGCGAGCGCGAGAAGGAGCCGTTCAGCAACAGCGCCCGGCTCGTCGAGCTCATCCGTGACTCCCTGCCGCAGGCCGCCAAGCGCACCGGCGGCAACCCGGCCAAGCGCACCTTCCAGGCCCTGCGCATCGAGGTCAACGGTGAGTTGAGCGTCCTGGAGCGGGCCATCCCGGCCGCGGTGCAGGCGCTCGCGGTCGGCGGCCGCATCGCCGTGCTCTCGTACCACTCGCTCGAAGACCGCCTGGTCAAGCAGGTGTTCGCGGCCGGAGCCGCCACCACGGCGCCGCCCGGCCTGCCCGTCGTGCCCGAGCGCTACCAGCCGCGCCTCAAGCTGCTCACGCGCGGCGCCGAACTCCCCACCGAGGAAGAGGTCGCCGAGAACCGCCGGGCGGCCCCGGCACGGCTGCGGGGTGCGCAGCGCATCCGCGAGGAGGCCCCATGAGCAAGAAGCCCGAGCTGCGGGGGAGGGCGGCGAAGCTCGCCCGGCTGCTGCCGTCGGGCCCGAGCCAGGCCGCCCGCACGCCCTTCGTGTTACTGGTGGTGCTGCTGCTCGGCGGGGGCCTGATCACGCTCCTGATGCTGAACTCCTCCCTGAACGAGGGGTCGTTCCAGCTGAGCAAGCTCAAGAAGGAGACCACCGAGCTCACCGAGGAGCAGCAGGAGCTCCAGCGCGAGGTGGACGACTTCTCGGCGCCGGACGCGCTGCAGCGCCGCGCCGGCGAGCTCGGCATGGTGCCCGGCGGCGACCCCGCCTTCCTCGACCCCGACGGCACCGTCCGCGGCGTGCCCGGCGCGGCGGCCAGGCCCTCGGCGCTGCGGGTGCCCGCGCCCCGCCCGCTCGAGGTGGCCTCGCCCCCGCCCTCGGTCTCCGAGGCCCCGTCCCCCGCCCCGTCGGCTCCCGGCCCCGAGCCCACGCCGAAGCCCTCCGCCCAGCACCCCCGCACCGCCCCTTCCGCGCAGCCCGGCCCCACGACCTCCGGCAGGTGACGTAAGTGACGGACCGTCAACCGCCCCCGCGCCGCAGAGTGCCGGGACCCGCCCGCCCGGCCCGCCCCGCCCGCCCCGGCCAGCAGCGGCGCCCCGGACCGGGCGGCCGCCCCGCCGCCCGCCGCCCGCGCCAGGCCGGCGGCTCCGGCAAGGCGGCGCCCCGCATCATCCGCCTGGGCAGCCCCCGGCCCCGCCTGCGCATGGTCAGCCTCGGGCTGACCCTGATCATGCTGATCTTCGTGGTGCGGCTGCTCCAGGTGCAGGCGGTCGACGCCAGCGCGTACACCGCCAAGGCGGAGAAGAATCGCTACCTCGGCCACACCCTGGCCGCCGAGCGCGGCGGCATCACCGACCGCCGCGGCATCGAGATGGCGATCAGCGACGACGCGTACGACATCTCGGCCGACCCCACGCTCCTCACGCCCAAGTCGACGAAGGTCAAGGACGCCCCCGAGCAGGCGGCCGCCCTGCTCGCCCCGATCCTCGGCAAGGACCCGGTCGAGCTCACCAAGAAGCTGAAGACCCCGGACACCCGCTACGTCCTGCTCGCCCGGCGCCAGACCCCCAAGATCTGGAAGCAGATCAAGGACCTGCGCTCCGCCCTCGCCGACAAGGCGGCCGCCGACCCGAAGTCCGCCAACGTCCTCGCGGGCGTCCTCGCCGACCCGAGCAGCAAGCGGGTCTACCCCAACGCCGATCTGGGCGCCGGGATACTGGGCTGGGTCAACGCCGACGGCAAGGGCGCGGGCGGCCTGGAGCAGCAGCTCGACAAGGAGCTCGCGGGCAAGGACGGCAAGATCAGGTACGCCCAGTCCGGCGGCCGTCAGGTCCCCACCGCCGGCGGCACCGAGACGCCCGCCGTGCCCGGCTCCGACATCGAGCTCACCATCGACCGCGACATCCAGTGGGCCGCGCAGAACGCCATCACCGAGCAGGTCAAGAAGTCCAGGGCGGACCGCGGCTACGTGATAGTGCAGGACACCCAGACCGGCGAGGTCCTCGCCATGGCCAACGCCCCCGGCTTCGACCCGAACGACCTCTCGCAGGCCAACGGCGCCGCCATGGGCAACGCCGCGCTCCAGGACGCGTACGAGCCCGGCTCCACCGCCAAGGTCATGTCGATGGCGGCCGTACTGGAGGAGAATGCGGCCACACCCGGCACGCACGTGACGGTGCCCAACCGGCTGCACCGCGGCGACCGCCTCTTCCAGGACGACATCGACCACCCCACCTGGCACCTCACGCTCAACGGCGTGCTCGCCAAGTCCAGCAACATCGGCACGATCCTCGCCACCGGCCAGCTCGGCAAGACGCAGTCGGAGGCGAACCAGACGCTCTACTCGTATCTGCGCAAGTTCGGCATCGGCAAGGAGACCGGGCTCGGCTTCCCGGGGGAGACCTCCGGCATCCTCGCGCCGCCCGGGAAGTGGTCCACCTCGCAGCAGTTCACGGTCCCCTTCGGCCAGGGCTTCTCGATCAACGCGATGCAGGCGACCTCCGTCTACTCCACGATCGCCAACGGCGGCGTCCGCGTCGAGCCCACCCTCGTACGCGGCACGAAGGGCCCCGACGGCCGCTTCACGCCCGCCCCGAAGCCCCAGCAGACCCGCGTCGTGAGCGAGCAGACCGCCAAGACGCTGGCGACGATGCTGGAGTCCGTCGTGGACGACGAGGAAGGCACCGGCGTCGCTGCCCGCATGCCCGGCTACCGGGTCGCGGGCAAGACCGGTACGGCCAACCGGGTCGATCCCGCCACCGGCAGGTACAAGGGCTACACCTCGTCGTTCGCCGGGTTCGCGCCCGCCGACAAGCCCCGCGTCGCCGTCTACTGCGCGATCCAGAACGCCACCAAGGGCAGCTACTTCGGCGGCCAGATCTGCGGCCCCATCTACAAGCAGGTCATGGAGTTCGCCCTGAAGACGCTGCAAGTCCCGCCCACCGGCAAGCCCCCCGCCCGCCTTCCGGTCACCTACAAGCCCGGAGACTGACCAGGAACCCCCGTGACAACGATCACCTCCGACCCCGGGAACCGTCGCCCGCCACACGGTCCGGCAAGCACCTCGCTTCGCCCTGAAGCGGGTGAGCCCGGTACGCTCACCGCCGTGCCACACGCTGATCAGTCCCAAACCACCCAGAAAGGCGCTCCCGTGACCTATCCGGGACCGCCCCGGCCGGCCCAGGTCTCCGCCACGCCCCTCGCGGAGCTCGCCGATCAGCTCGGCGTCGCCTCGCCAGGTGCGACCGACACCCCTGGCATCACCGGCATCACGCACGACTCGCGCGCGGTGCGCCCCGGCGACATCTACGCCGCCCTGCCCGGGGCCCGGCTGCACGGCGCCGACTTCGTCGCCCAGGCCGCCGACCTCGGCGCCGCGGCGATCCTCACGGACCCGACGGGCGCCGAGCGCGCCGCCGCCACCGGCCTGCCCGCCCTGGTCGTCGACGACCCGCGCGGCGTCATGGGCGAGCTCGCGGCCACGGTCTACGGCCGCCCCGGCCGTGACCTGCTGCAGATCGGCATCACCGGTACGTCGGGCAAGACCACCACCGCGTATCTGATCGAGGGCGGTCTGCGGGAGGTCCGCAGCACCGGACTCATCGGCACCGTCGAGATGCGCATCGGCGACGAGCGCATCAAGTCGGAGCGCACCACCCCCGAAGCCACCGATCTCCAGGCCCTCTTCGCGGTGATGCGGGAGCGCGGCGTCGAGGCGGTCGCCATGGAGGTCTCCAGCCACGCGCTGGTGCTCGGCCGTGTCGACGGCTGCGTCTTCGACGTCGCCGTCTTCAACAACCTCAGCCCGGAACACATGGAGTTCCACTCCGACATGGAGGACTACTTCCGGGCGAAGGCGCAGCTCTTCACCAAGGAGCGGTCCCGGCTCGGCGTCGTCAACTTCGATGACGAGTACGGGCGTCGGCTCATCACCGAGTCCGAGGTGCCCGTCACCACCTTCTCCGCCGAGGGCCACCCCGATGCCGACTGGCGGGCCGAGGACGTCGAGGTGGGTCCGCTGGACTCGACCTTCGTCGCGGTCGGCCCGAAGGGGGAGCGGATCACCGCGAAGTCCCCGCTGGCCGGTCCGTTCAACGTCGCCAACACGCTCGCCGCGATCGTCTCCCTCGCCGTCGCGGGCATCGACCCGCAGACCGCCGCCGACGGCGTCGCCGCCGTGCCGGGCGTCCCCGGGCGCCTGGAGCGCGTGGACGCGGGCCAGCCGTACCTCGCCGTCGTCGACTACGCGCACAAGACGGATGCCGTCGAATCGGTCCTGCGCGCGCTGCGCAAGGTGACCGAGGGCAAGCTGCACATCGTGCTCGGCTGCGGCGGCGACCGCGACAAGACCAAGCGGATGCCGATGGGCGCCGCCGCGGCCCGCCTCGCCGACTCCGCCGTACTGACCTCCGACAACCCGCGCGGCGAGGACCCCCTCGCGATCCTCGCCACCATGCTCGCGGGCGCCGCCGACGTGCCGGCCCACGAGCGCGGCGAGGTCGCCGTCTTCGAGGACCGCGCCGCTGCCATCCGCGCGGCCGTCGCCCGCGCCGAGCCCGGCGACACCGTCCTCGTCGCGGGCAAGGGCCACGAGCAGGGCCAGGACATCGCCGGGGTGGTGCGTCCCTTCGACGACCGCCAGGTGCTTCGCGAAGCCATCGAGCAAACCCAGGGATGAAGTTGTGATCGCCCTCTCCCTCGCCGAGATCGCCAGCGTCGTCGGCGGGCAGACGTACGACATACCGGATCCGACGCGTCAGGTGACCGGTCCGGTGGTCCTGGACTCCCGTGAGGTGGAGCCCGGCAGCCTCTTCGCCGCCTTCGTCGGCGAGCGCGTCGACGGCCACGACTACGCGGCCGCCGTCGTCGAGGCGGGCGCCGCCGCGGTGCTCGCCTCGCGGCCCGTGGGCGTGCCCGCGATCGTGGTCGAGGACGTGCAGTCGGCGCTCGGCGCCCTTGCGCGCCACGTGGTCCGGCGCCTCGGCGCCACCCTCGTCGCCCTCACCGGCTCCGCGGGCAAGACCAGCACCAAGGACCTCATCGCGCAGGTGCTGCGCACCAAGGCCCCCACGGTCTGGACGCCGGGCTCGTTCAACAACGAGATCGGCCTGCCGCTCACCGCCCTGTCCGCCACCGACGAGACCAGGTTCCTCGTCCTGGAGATGGGCGCCCGCGGCAAGGGCCACATCCGCTACCTCGCCGAGCTCACGCCGCCGAAGATCGGCCTCGTGCTCAACGTCGGCACCGCCCACATCGGCGAGTTCGGCGGCCGCGAGCAGATCGCGGAAGCGAAGGGTGAACTCGTCGAGGCGCTGCCCGCGGACGGTGCCGCGATCCTCAACGCCGACGACCCCCTCGTACGCGCGATGGCCTCCCGGACGCAGGCCCGGGTCCTCCTCTTCGGAGAGGCCGAGGACGCCGACGTACGCGCCGAGAATGTCCGGCTCACGGAGAACGGCCGGCCCGCCTTCACGCTGCACACACCCTCCGGGTGCAGCGACGTGACCTTGCGGCTGTACGGTGAGCACCACGTGTCGAACGCGCTCGCCGCGGCCGCCGTCGCCCATGAGCTGGGCCTGTCCGTGGACGAGATCGCCCTCGCGCTCTCCGAGGCGGGCACCCTGTCCCGCTGGCGGATGGAGGTCACCGAGCGCCCGGACGGCGTGACGGTCGTCAACGACGCCTACAACGCGAACCCCGAGTCCATGCGGGCGGCCCTGCGCGCGCTCGTGGCCATGGGCAAGGGGCGTCGTACGTGGGCGGTGCTCGGGCACATGGCCGAGCTCGGGGACGAAGGTCTCGCCGAGCACGACGCGGTCGGACGCCTTGCCGTCCGGCTCAACGTGAGCAAGCTCGTGGCAGTCGGGGGCAGGGAAGCGTCCTGGCTCCAACTGGGCGCATACAACGAGGGTTCGTGGGGTGAGGAGTCGGTGCACGTGTCCGACGCACAGGCGGCGATCGACCTGTTGCGCAGCGAGTTGCGCCCGGGGGACGTCGTCCTGGTGAAGGCGTCCAGATCGGTCGGTCTCGAGCGGGTCGCGCTCGCGCTGCTCGAGAACACCAGTGAGGGCGAGGTCGCCGGCCGATGAGGCAGATCCTCTTCGCGGGTGTGATCGGGCTCTTTCTGACCCTGGTCGGAACGCCGCTGCTGATCAAGCTCCTCGCCCGCAAGGGCTACGGGCAGTTCATCCGGGACGACGGCCCGCGCGAGCACCACAGCAAGCGCGGTACGCCGACCATGGGTGGTATCGCCTTCATCCTGGCCACGCTCATCGCGTACTTCCTGACGAAGATCATCACGGGCACGGAGACCACGCTCTCCGGCATGCTGGTGCTCTTCCTGATGGCGGGCATGGGCCTCGTCGGCTTCCTCGACGACTACATCAAGATCGTCAAGCAGCGCTCGCTCGGTCTGCGCGCCAAGGCGAAGATGGCGGGCCAGCTGATCGTCGGCATCGCCTTCGCGGTCATGGCCCTGAACTGGCCGGACAACCGCAACCAGACCCCGGCCTCGACGAAGCTCTCCTTCGTCACGGACTTCGGCTGGTCCATCGGCCCGGTGCTCTTCGTGATCTGGGCGCTGTTCATGATCCTCGCGATGTCGAACGGCGTGAACCTCACGGACGGCCTCGACGGTCTCGCGACCGGCGCCTCCGTGATGGTCTTCGGCGCCTACACCTTCATCGGCGTCTGGCAGTACCAGGAGTCCTGTGCCAACGCGAACACGCTGACCAACCCGTCGGCCTGCTTCGAGGTCAGAGACCCGCTCGACCTGGCCGTCGTGGCCTCCGCCCTGATGGGCGCCTGCTTCGGCTTCCTGTGGTGGAACACCTCGCCCGCCAAGATCTTCATGGGCGACACCGGCTCGCTGGCCCTCGGCGGCGCGCTCGCGGGTCTCGCGATCTGCTCGCGCACGGAGATGCTGCTCGCGCTCCTCGGCGGCCTCTTCGTCCTCATCACCATGTCGGTGGTCATCCAGGTCGGCTCGTTCCGCCTCACCGGGAAGCGCGTCTTCCGGATGGCGCCGCTCCAGCACCACTTCGAACTCAAGGGCTGGTCCGAAGTCCTGGTCGTGGTCCGCTTCTGGATCATCCAGGGCATGTGCGTGATCGTCGGACTCGGCCTCTTCTACGCGGGATGGGCAGCCGACAAGTGACCACTGCGTCCGACTGGCAGGGCAGGAACGTCACCGTCGCCGGGCTCGGCGTGAGCGGCATCAGCGCCGCCCGCGCCCTGGCCGGGCTCGGCGCCGCGGTGACGGTGGTCGACGGGGGCTCCTCGGACACCCACCGAGAGCGGGCCACCGCCCTTGAGGGCGAGGGCATCTCCGTACGCCTGGGCGACGCGGACACCCTCCCCGAGGGCACTGACCTCATCGTCACCTCGCCCGGCTGGAAGCCCGAGTCGCCGCTCTTCGCGGCGGCGGCAAAGGCGGGCGTGGACGTCGTCGGGGACGTGGAGATCGCCTGGCGCCTGCGCGGCCCGGACGCCGCGCCGTGGCTGGCCATCACCGGCACCAACGGCAAGACCACGACCACGCAGATGCTCGCGTCGATCCTGACGGCGGCGGGCCTGCGCACGGCCGCCGTCGGCAACATCGGTACGCCGATCGTCGACGTGATCCTGGAAGGCGACGACGCCTACGACGTGCTCGCCGTCGAGCTCTCCTCCTACCAGCTGCACTGGGCGCCCTCGCTGCGCGCCCACTCCGCGACGGTCCTGAACCTCGCCCCCGACCACCTCGACTGGCACGGCTCCATGGAGGCGTACGCCGCCGACAAGGGCCGCATCTACGAGGGCAACCGGGTCGCCTGCGTCTACAACGTCGCCGACAAGGCCACCGAGGACCTGGTCCGCGAGGCCGACGTCGAAGAGGGCTGCCGCGCCATCGGTTTCACGCTGAATGCGCCCGCCCCCTCCCAACTCGGCGTCGTGGACGGCATCCTGGTCGACCGTGCCTTCGTGCCGGACCGCCAGAAGCAGGCCCAGGAGCTCGCCGAGATCTCCGACGTGCAGCCGCCCGCGCCGCACAACATCGCCAACGCCCTTGCCGCGGCGGCCCTCGCGCGCGCCTACGGCGTCGAGGCGTCGGCGGTCCGCGAGGGGCTGCGCGCCTTCCGCCCGGACGCCCACCGCATCGCGCACGTGGCGGACGTGGCCGGGGTCGCCTACGTGGACGACTCCAAGGCCACCAACACCCACGCCACAGAAGCCTCGTTGGCCTCGTACGAGTCGATCGTCTGGATCGCCGGGGGGCTCGCCAAGGGAGCCACCTTCGACGAGCTCGTGGACCACTCGAAGGGCCGGCTGCGGGCCGCCGTCCTCATCGGCGCCGACCGCGCCCTGATCCGCGAAGCCCTGGCGCGACACGCCCCCGAGGTCCCGGTGGTGGACCTCGACCGGACCGACACTGGGGCGATGTCCGAGGCGGTGCGGCGGGCGGCCGAGCTGGCTCAGCCGGGGGACACCGTGCTGATGGCTCCGGCCTGCGCGTCGATGGACATGTTCACCAACTACAACGAGCGTGGCGACGCGTTCGCGGCCGCCGTCCGCGAACTCGCCGCCGACAGCGCCTGACCGGACCCTGCGGGGTCCGGGGCGCCCGGACCCTCGGGAGGGCAACGTGACAGCCGTGTCGTGGCTGGGGTCTCGTGGACGGACGGCCGGCGGAGGGGCCCGCTGATGCCGGGCAGCAGCGCGCGCGCCCCGCGCCGGCCGCGCGGGCCGGTCGCACCCCGGCCCGCCCGGATGCCCTCGCCGCCGCGCGAGAGCGGACTGCGGCGCCTCTACACCAAGGCCCGCCGAGCCTGGGACCGGCCGCTCACCGCGTACTACCTGATCCTCGGCTCCAGCCTGCTGATCACCGCGCTCGGCCTGGTGATGGTCTACTCGGCCTCGATGATCCAGGCGCTGCAGCTGCACCTGCCCGCCTCGTACTTCTTCCGCAAGCAGTTCGTCGCCGCCGTCCTCGGCACCGGCCTGCTGCTCGTCGCCATGCGGGTCCCGGTCAAGCTGCACCGGGCCCTCGCGTATCCGATGCTCGCGGCGACCGTCTTCCTGATGGTCCTGGTCCAGGTCCCCGGGATAGGGCGCAGCGTCAACGGAAACCAGAACTGGATCTATCTGGGCGGCCCCTTCCAGCTCCAGCCCAGCGAGTTCGGCAAGCTCGCACTCGTGCTGTGGGGCGCCGACCTGCTCGCGCGCAAGCAGGACAAGCGGCTGCTCACGCAGTGGAAGCACATGCTGGTGCCGCTCGTTCCGGTGGCCTTCATGCTGCTCGGTCTGATCATGCTCGGCGGCGACATGGGGACGGCGATCATCCTCACCGCGATCCTCTTCGGCCTGCTCTGGCTGGCCGGGGCGCCGACCCGCCTCTTCGCGGGCGTGCTCTCCATCGCGGGCGTCCTGGGCGTGATCCTCATCAAGACCAGCCCCAACCGCATGGCCCGGCTCGCCTGCATGGGCAAGACGGACCCCGGCCCGGCCGACCAGTGCTGGCAGGCCGTGCACGGGATCTATGCGCTCGCCTCCGGCGGATTCTTCGGTTCCGGTCTCGGCGCGAGTGTGGAAAAATGGGGTCAACTGCCCGAACCGCACACCGACTTCATCTTCGCCATCACCGGGGAGGAACTCGGCCTGGCGGGGACACTGTCGGTGCTCGCTCTGTTCGCGGCTCTAGGCTATGCGGGTATCCGCGTGGCCGGACGCACGGAGGACCCCTTCGTGAGGTACGCCGCGGGAGGCGTGACCACCTGGATCACGGCCCAGGCCGTGGTCAACATCGGTGCGGTGCTCGGTCTGCTGCCGATCGCCGGTGTCCCGCTCCCGCTGTTCTCCTACGGGGGCTCGGCCCTGCTGCCGACCATGTTCGCCATCGGTCTGCTCATCGCCTTCGCGCGAGAGGAACCGGCGGCGAAGGCGGCCCTGGCCATGCGGCAACCTCGGGTGAGATGGAACACGATGCGACGGCGCGTCAAGGCGCGTTCGTCCGGAGAGCGGTGAATTTCGGTGCATGTCGTACTCGCCGGTGGGGGGACCGCCGGCCACATCGAGCCCGCGCTCGCCCTCGCGGACGCCCTGCGCAGGCAGGACCCCACTGTGGGCATCACGGCCCTGGGCACGGAGCGTGGACTCGAGACCCGGCTCGTACCGGAGCGAGGCTATGAACTCGCCCTGATCCCCGCCGTACCGCTGCCGCGCAAGCCCACGCCCGAGCTGCTCACCGTCCCCGGACGGCTGCGCGGCACCATCAAGGCCGCCGAGCAGGTCCTGGAGCGCACCAAGGCGGACGCGGTGGCCGGCTTCGGCGGCTATGTCGCGCTGCCCGCGTACTTCGCGGCCAAGCGCCTCGGCGTCCCGATCGTGGTGCACGAGGCCAACGCGCGCCCCGGCCTGGCCAACAAGATCGGCTCCCGGTACGCCTCGGCGGTCGCCGTCTCGTCGCCCGACAGCAAGCTGCGCGGCTCCCGCTACATCGGCATCCCGCTGCGCCGCACCATCGCCACGCTCGACCGGGCCCGGGTCCGCCCGGAGGCGCGCGCCGCGTTCGGTCTCGACCCGAACCTGCCCACGCTCCTGGTCTCCGGCGGCTCCCAGGGCGCCCGGCGGCTCAACGAGGTCGTCCAGCAGGTCGCCCCGGTGCTGCAGCGCGCGGGCATCCAGATCCTGCACGCGGTCGGCCCGAAGAACGAAATGCCGCGCGTCGACAACATGCCGGGGATGCCGCCCTACATCCCGGTACCGTACGTGGACCGGATGGACCTCGCGTACGCCGCGGCCGACATGATGCTCTGCCGCGCGGGCGCGATGACCGTCGCCGAACTCTCCGCCGTCGGGCTCCCCGCCGCCTATGTCCCGCTGCCCATCGGCAACGGCGAACAGCGGCTCAACGCCCAGCCGGTGGTCAAGGCGGGCGGCGGACTGCTGGTCGACGACGCGGAACTGACGCCCGAGTGGGTCCAGGGCAACGTCCTGCCCGTGCTCGCCGACCCGCACCGCCTTTACGAGATGTCCCGCGCCGCCTCGGAGTTCGGCCGCAGGGATGCCGACGAGCTCCTCGTCGGCATGGTGTACGAGGCGATTGCGTCACGCCGCAACGCGTGAAGAAGGCAGGGGACCGTGGCCGGACCGACCACCGCCGAACGACAGCAGTCCGCACCTGGTCGGTCCCGCCCGCCCCGCCGCCTCAAGCTGCCCCGGCCGCGCACCCTGATCGCGCTCGCCGTCGCGCTCGTGCTGCTCGGCAGCGGCGGGGTGTGGGTGCTGTACGGCTCGCAGTGGCTGCGCCTGGAACACGTATCGACGTCCGGTACGCGGGTGCTGACGCCCGAACAGGTGCGGGAGGCCGCCGACGCCCCGGTCGGGGCACCGCTGATTTCGGTCGATTCCGACGCCATCGAGGCGCGGCTGCGCCGGAAATTGCCCCGAATCGACTCGATTGACGTCGTCCGTTCCTGGCCGCACGGAATCGGCCTCAAAGTGACGGAACGCAAGCCGGTCCTCCTTATCGAAAAGGGCGGAAAGTTCGTCGAAGTGGACGCGAAGGGCGTGCGATTCGCCACGGTCGGCCGCGCCCCGAAGGGCGTCCCGCTCCTCGAATTGACGACGGATCAGGCGGCCGGATCGCCGAGTCTGCGGCGGTTTGGAACCGACCGGCTGCTGCGCGCATCTGTGCAGGTGGCCGGTGATCTGCCGGAGGCGGTCGCGCAGCGGACGCGCGCCGTCAAGGTCCGTTCGTACGACTCCATCTCGCTGGAGTTGAGCGGCGAGCGGACCGTCGTATGGGGCAGCGGTGAGAAGGGTCGTGCGAAGGCCGCGACGCTCACCGCGCTGATGAAAGCCGCCCCCAAGGCACGGCACTTCGATGTGAGCGTCCCCACCGCCCCTGCGTCATCGACGAGTTGACGTACATCACCGCAGGCCAGCACCCTGGTTCGGCAGCGCTACGGCTGATCACATAGGGTGAAAAGAAAAACGGGAGGTTCGGCGTGTTCGTTGAACGTGCGCCACTTGTCGACTTAGTGTCCTGTTCGGAAGAGTCCAGGGAACAGACACACTGGTAACCCTAAACTTCAGCGTTAGGGTTCGGGTCGGCGTATCGGACCGTCCCATTCGGCATCAGTCGTCGCAGCGTTTCAAAGCGAGGCGGCGACACGTAACTCGAGGCGAGAGGCCTTCGACGTGGCAGCACCGCAGAACTACCTCGCAGTCATCAAAGTCATCGGTGTCGGCGGCGGTGGTGTCAATGCCATCAACCGGATGATCGAGGTCGGTCTCAAGGGCGTCGAGTTCATCGCCATCAACACCGACGCGCAAGCCCTGTTGATGAGCGACGCCGACGTCAAGCTCGACGTCGGCCGTGAACTCACCCGTGGACTCGGCGCGGGAGCCAACCCGGCCGTCGGCCGCAAGGCCGCCGAGGACCACCGCGAGGAGATCGAGGAGGTCCTCAAGGGGGCCGACATGGTCTTCGTCACCGCCGGCGAGGGCGGCGGCACCGGCACCGGCGGCGCCCCCGTGGTCGCCAACATCGCGCGCTCACTCGGCGCCCTGACGATCGGTGTGGTCACCCGGCCGTTCACCTTCGAGGGCCGCCGCCGCGCGAACCAGGCCGAGGACGGCATCGCGGAGCTCCGCGAAGAGGTCGACACCCTCATCGTCATCCCCAACGACCGGCTCCTGTCCATCTCGGACCGCCAGGTCTCCGTGCTCGACGCCTTCAAGTCGGCGGACCAGGTGCTGCTCTCCGGTGTGCAGGGCATCACCGACCTCATCACCACGCCCGGCCTGATCAACCTCGACTTCGCCGACGTCAAGTCCGTGATGTCCGAGGCGGGTTCGGCGCTCATGGGCATCGGCTCGGCCCGCGGCGACGACCGCGCGGTGGCCGCCGCCGAGATGGCGATCTCCTCGCCGCTGCTCGAGGCGTCCATCGATGGCGCCCGCGGTGTGCTGCTCTCCATCTCCGGCGGCTCGGACCTCGGCCTCTTCGAGATCAACGAAGCGGCCCAACTGGTCAGTGAGGCCGCCCACCCCGAGGCCAACATCATCTTCGGTGCCGTCATCGACGACGCCCTGGGCGACGAGGTCCGGGTCACCGTCATCGCTGCGGGCTTCGACGGCGGACAGCCCCCGGCCAAGAGGGAAAACGTTCTGGGCTCGGCTTCCGCCAAGCGCGAGGAGCCCGCGACCCCGGCCCGGTCCACCGAGTCCCGCCCGGCCTTCGGCGGCCTCGGCAGCGTGACCCCGCGCGACGAGCCGCGGCCCGTCGAATCCGCCGAGTCCGCCGAGCCGGCCCCGGCCCCGGTGAGCGAGAGCCCGTCCGCGCCGGTCTCCCCGCCGCAGGTCCCCCCGGCCCGTCCCTACCAGGACAGCCAGGCCGAGGAGCTGGACGTGCCGGACTTCCTGAAGTGATAGGTCAGCGCTCCGGAACGAGCACTGTGAGCGGCGCGCGCTTCGCCTTCACCGACAGGTGGGGCGGGGTGAGCGCCGTTCCGTACGAGGAGCTCAATCTCGGCGGGGCGGTCGGGGACGACCCCGACGCGGTGCGCACCAACCGCGAGCTGGCCGCCAAGTCGCTGGGGATCGACGCGGCCCGGGTCGTCTGGATGAACCAGGTGCACGGGTCCGACGTCGCCGTGGTGGACGGGCCGTGGGGCGCCGCCGAGCAACTCCCCGCCGTCGACGCCGTGGTCACCGCCCGGCGCGGCCTCGCCCTCGCGGTCCTCACCGCCGACTGCACCCCCGTCCTCCTCGCCGACCCCGTCGCGGGTGTCGCGGGGGCCGCGCACGCGGGGCGGCCCGGCATGGTCGCCGGAGTGGTGCCCGCCGCGGTGGCCGCGATGGTGGAGCTCGGCGCCGACCCCGCGCGGATCGTGGCCCGCACCGGCCCCGCCGTGTGCGGCCGTTGCTATGAGGTGCCCGACGCGATGCGCGCCGAGGTCGCCGCCGTCGAGCCCGCGGCGTACGCCGAGACGAGCTGGGGCACGCCGGCGGTCGACGTGACGGCGGGGGTGCACGCTCAGCTGGAGCGGCTCGGGGTGCGCGACCGGGAGCAGTCCCCGGTGTGCACCCGGGAATCGGAAGACCACTTCTCGTACCGCCGCGACCGGACCACCGGTCGTCTCGCGGGCTATGTCTGGTTGGAGGGCGCCTCCGGTGCCCTCGAAGCGACGGGGGACAGGGCATGACGGACCGTAAGTCTCAACTCGCCGGGAATCTGGCGGATGTCGAGAAGCGCATCGCCGCGGCCTGCGCGGAAGCGGGCCGCGAGCGGGACGAGGTGACCCTCATCGTGGTCACCAAGACGCACCCCGCGAGCGATGTGCGGATCCTGTCGGAACTCGGTGTGCGCCACGTCGCGGAGAACCGCGACCAGGACGCGGCGCCGAAGGCCGCGGAGTGCTCGGATCTGCCCCTTACCTGGCACTTCGTCGGCCAGTTGCAGACCAACAAGGTCCGCTCCGTGGTCAGTTATGCCGATGCCGTGCAGTCCGTCGACCGTCCCAAGCTCGTCACAGCTTTGTCGGCGGCCGCGGTGCGCGCCGAGCGGGAGCTCGGCTGCTTCATCCAGGTCGCCCTCGACGCCGAGGAGGACGGGCGGGGGGACCGCGGGGGCGTAGGACCGGGCGGAATCGAAGAGTTGGCCGATCTCGTGGCCGGGGCGCCGGGGCTGCGGCTCGATGGTCTGATGACCGTCGCACCGCTCACGGGCCCTTACGAGGGGCGCCAACAGGCGGCGTTCGAGCGGTTGATGGATTTGTCGACTGCCCTGCGCGCGACTCATCCGGCTGCGAACATGGTCTCGGCAGGGATGAGTGCGGACCTCGAGCAGGCCGTTGCGGCCGGGGCGACACATGTGCGCGTCGGTACGGCGGTACTCGGAGTCCGACCCAGGCTCGGGTAACGTCGCCAAGAAGTCGGACCACAGCAGAAAATATGGTCATTCCCGCTGTTGGGGCGGGGACCTCGTGGATCGCGGGCAGTTGGTGACGACAGCCGATCCACCACAGAGCGGAGGACTCAGAGCATGGCCGGCGCGATGCGCAAGATGGCGGTCTACCTCGGCCTCGTGGAGGACGATGGGTACGACGGTCCGGGGTTCGACCCCGATGACGAGTTCGAACCCGAGCCGGAGCCCGAGCGGGACCGCAGGCGGCACGAGCCGCCGCATCAGTCGCACCAGTCCCGCCAGGCGCACACGCCCGAACGGGACGAATCGGTACGAGTGGTGCAGCCGCCCGCCCCGAGGGAGCCGGTGTCCCGCTCCGCTTCGCTAGCCGCGGAATCCGGACGTCCGGCGCGAATCGCCCCCGTGGCATCCATCACACCTGAACGCCAGAGCCTGGAGAAGAACGCACCGGTGATCATGCCCAAGGTCGTGTCCGAGCGGGAGCCCTACCGCATCACCACGCTGCACCCCCGGACCTACAACGAGGCCCGTACCATCGGGGAACACTTCCGCGAAGGCACCCCGGTGATCATGAACTTGACGGAGATGGACGACACGGACGCGAAGCGACTTGTCGACTTTGCCGCCGGTCTGGTCTTCGGTCTGCATGGCAGCATTGAGCGAGTGACGCAGAAGGTGTTCCTGTTGTCGCCTGCTAACGTCGATGTCACGGCGGAGGACAAGGCCCGTATCGCAGAGGGCGGGTTCTTCAACCAGAGCTGAGACGCAAGTGCAGTAGACACAGGCATCGGAAACGAAGCACGGGAACAGGGGAGAGGGAAACGCGGACATGAGCGTGGTCTTGCAGGTGCTCTACATCGCGCTGATGTGCTTCCTCATCGTGCTGATCTTCCGGCTGGTCATGGACTACGTCTTCCAGTTCGCCCGCTCATGGCAACCCGGCAAGGCGATGGTGGTCGTTCTGGAGGCCACCTACACTGTCACTGATCCACCGCTCAAGCTTCTGCGGCGGTTCATTCCGCCGCTGCGTCTCGGGGGCGTGGCGCTCGACCTGTCCTTCTTCGTACTGATGATCATCGTCTACATCCTGATCACCGTCGTGAGCGGCTTGTGAACGATACGGTCTTGCCGAATGCCGACGACTACGTTGAGGTGAAGAGATGCCGTTGACCCCCGAGGACGTGCGGAACAAGCAGTTCACGACCGTCCGCCTCCGAGAAGGCTATGACGAGGACGAGGTCGATGCCTTCCTCGATGAGGTCGAAGCCGAACTGACGCGCCTGCTCCGCGAGAACGAGGACCTGCGCGCCAAGCTGGCCGCGGCCACCCGCGCCGCCGCGCAGAACCAACAGCAGGGCGGAATGCGCAAGCCGCCGGAGCCCCAGGACCAGCGTGGTCCCGGTGCCCCCGTGCCCGCCGCAATATCTGGCCCGCCGCAGCCGGTCCCGCCGCAGCAGCAGCACCCGATGGGCGGCCCGCCGCAGCTGCCCGCCGGCCCCGGTGGCCATGGACCGCAGGGCGGTCCGCAGGGTCCCGGCCCGATGGGCCAGGGTCCGATGGGTGGCCCCATGGGCGGCCCGATGGGCGGTCACGGCCCCCAGCTGCCGCAGCCCGGTCAGGGCCCCGGTGGCGACAGCGCCGCGCGCGTGCTCTCGCTCGCGCAGCAGACCGCCGACCAGGCGATCGCGGAGGCCCGTTCCGAGGCCAACAAGATCGTGGGCGAGGCCCGTTCGCGTGCCGAGGGCCTCGAGCGTGACGCCCGTGCCAAGGCCGACGCCCTGGAGCGGGACGCGCAGGAGAAGCACCGCGTCGCGATGGGCTCCCTGGAGTCCGCCCGCGCCACGCTGGAGCGCAAGGTCGAGGACCTGCGCGGCTTCGAGCGCGAGTACCGCACGCGTCTGAAGTCCTACCTGGAGTCGCAGCTGCGTCAGCTGGAGACGCAGGCGGACGACTCGCTGGCCCCGCCGCGGACCCCGGCGACCGCCTCGCTGCCGCCGTCCCCGGCGCCTTCGATGGCCCCGGCCGGTGCGGGTGCCCCGTCCTACGGCGGCAACCAGTCGATGGGCGGCAACAGCCAGCCCGCCGGCGGCCCGTCCTACGGCGGCCAGCAGCAGATGTCCCCGGCGATGACCCAGCCGATGGCGCCGGTGCGGCCGCAGGGCCAGCAGCCGATGCAGCAGGCCCCGTCGCCGATGCGTGGCTTCCTCATCGACGAGGACGACAACTGACGGGTGTGACCACGCCCTTGTAGGCGTCGGACATTCAGGGCCGGGCCCCCAGATTCTCTGGGGGCCCGGCCCTTTTGCGCATGCACGTTTGTGTGCCGCTGCAGAAACGTTCAGTTGTGCCCGGTACGCAACGCCGAAGGCCCGTACCCACCAAGATCTTTGGCGGGTACGGGCCTTCGGTCCGTCTGCGGGCTTGCCGCGTCCGGGAGTTACGCCTTGCGCAGGCGGAACGTCAGGGACAGGGACTCGTCCGTGAAGGTCTCGCCGTACGAGTCGTCGGCCTCGCCCTGGGCGAAGTCCGTGGCGAGGACCTCGTCCGCGATGAGCTCCGCGTGCTCGGCGAGCGCCGTGAGCACCGCCGGCTCCGTGGAGGTCCAGCGCAGTGCGATCCGGTCCGCGACGTCCAGGCCGCTGTTCTTGCGGGCCTCCTGGATCAGGCGGATCGCGTCACGGGCCAGGCCCGCGCGGCGCAGCTCCTCGGTGATCTCCAGGTCGAGGGCGACGGTCGCGCCGGAGTCGGACGCCACCGACCAGCCCTCGCGCGGGGTCTCCGTGATGATGACCTCCTCCGGGGAGAGCGTCACCGTCTCGCCGTCGACCTCGACCGAGGCCGTGCCCTCGCGCAGCGCCAGGGACAGCGCGGCGGCGTCGGCCTCCGCGACCGCCTTGGCGACGGCCTGGACGCCCTTGCCGAAACGGCGGCCCAGGGCACGGAAGTTGGCCTTCGCCGTCGTGTCGACCAGCGAGCCGCCGACCTCGGAGAGCGAGGCCAGCGAGGAGACGTTCAGCTCCTCGGTGATCTGGCTGTGCAGCTCGGGGCTGAGCGCCTCGAAGCCGGACACCGCGACCAGCGCGCGGGACAGCGGCTGGCGGGTCTTGACGCCCGACTCCGCGCGCGTGGCCCGGCCCAGCTCGACCAGGCGGCGCACCAGGACCATCTGCTTCGACAGCTCAGGATCGATGGCGGACAGGTCCGCCTCCGGCCACGTGGACAGGTGCACCGACTCCGGGGCGCCCGGGGTCACCGGCACGATCAGGTCCTGCCAGACGCGCTCGGTGATGAACGGCGTCAGCGGGGCCATCAGCTTCGTGACGGTCTCGACGACCTCGTGGAGGGTGCGAAGCGCCGCCTTGTCGCCCTGCCAGAAGCGGCGGCGGGAGCGGCGCACGTACCAGTTGGAGAGGTTGTCGACGAAGACGGACAGGAGCTTGCCCGCGCGCTGGGTGTCGTAGCTCTCCAGGGCCTGGGTGACCTGGTCGGTGAGCGCGTGCAGCTCGCTGAGCAGCCAGCGGTCCAGGAGCGGGCGGTCGGCGGGGGCCGGGTCGGCCGCGCTGGGGGCCCACTGCGACGTACGGGCGTACAGGGCCTGGAAGGCGACCGTGTTCCAGTACGTGAGGAGGGTCTTGCGGACGACCTCCTGGATGGTGCCGTGGCCCACGCGGCGTGCCGCCCACGGGGAGCCGCCGGCCGCCATGAACCAGCGCACCGCGTCGGCGCCGTGCTGGTCCATGAGCGGGATCGGCTGCAGGATGTTGCCCAGGTGCTTGGACATCTTGCGGCCGTCCTCGGCGAGGATGTGGCCGAGGCAGACCACGTTCTCGTACGACGACTTGTCGAAGACGAGCGTGCCCACCGCCATCAGCGTGTAGAACCAGCCGCGCGTCTGGTCGATGGCCTCCGAGATGAACTGCGCCGGGTAGCGGCTCTCGAAGAGCTCCTTGTTCTTGTACGGGTATCCCCACTGCGCGAACGGCATCGAACCCGAGTCGTACCAGGCGTCGATGACCTCGGGGACGCGGGTGGCCGTCTCCTGACAGGTCGGGCAGGGGAAGGTGACCGCGTCGATGTACGGGCGGTGCGGGTCGAGCTCCGACTGGTCGGTGCCCGTGAGGTCGCCCAGCTCCGCGCGCGAGCCGACGCAGGTGAGGTGGTCGTTCTCGCAGCGCCAGATGGGCAGCGGGGTGCCCCAGTAGCGGTTGCGGGAGAGCGCCCAGTCGACGTTGTTGTTCAGCCAGTCGCCGAAGCGGCCGTGCTTGACCGAGTCCGGGAACCAGTTGGTCTTCTCGTTCTCCTGGAGGAGGCGGTCCTTGATGGCCGTGGTGCGGATGTACCAGGACGGCTGCGCGTAGTAGAGGAGCGCCGTGTGGCAGCGCCAGCAGTGCGGGTAGCTGTGCTCGTACGGGGTGTGGCGGAAGAGGAGGCCGCGGTCCTTGAGGTCCTCGGTGAGCTTTTCGTCCGCCTTCTTGAAGAAGACACCGCCGACGAGGGGGACGTCCTCCTCGAAGGTGCCGTCGGGGCGGACCGGGTTCACGACGGGGAGGTCGTACGCGCGGCAGACCTTGAGGTCGTCCTCACCGAAGGCGGGGGACTGGTGGACCAGGCCCGTACCGTCCTCGGTCGTCACGTAGTCGGCGTTGACCACGTAGTGCGCCTCGGCCGGGAACTCGACCAGCTCGAAGGGGCGCTGGTAGGTCCAGCGCTCCATCTCTGCGCCGGTGAAGGTCTGCCCGGTGGTCTCCCAGCCCTCGCCGAGGGCCTTCTCCAGGAGGGGCTCGGCGACGACGAGCTTCTCCTGGCCGTCGGTGGCCACCACGTAGGTGACGTCCGGGTGCGCGGCGACCGCCGTGTTCGAGACCAGGGTCCAGGGCGTGGTCGTCCACACCAGGAGGGCCGCCTCGCCCGCGAGGGGGCCGCCGGTGAGCGGGAAGCGGACGTAGACGGAGGGGTCGACGACCGTCTCGTAGCCCTGCGCCAGCTCGTGGTCGGAGAGGCCGGTGCCGCAGCGGGGGCACCAGGGGGCGACGCGGTGGTCCTGGACCAGGAGGTCCTTGTTGAAGATCTCCTTCAGGGACCACCAGACCGAGTCCACGTACTCGGGGTTCATGGTGCGGTAGGCGTCGTCGAGGTCGACCCAGTAGCCCATGCGCGTCGTCAGGTCGGCGAAGGCGTCGGTGTGGCGGGTCACGGACTCGCGGCACTTGGCGTTGAACTCGGCGATGCCGTACGCCTCGATGTCCTTCTTGCCGCTGAAGCCGAGCTCCTTCTCGACCGCGAGCTCCACCGGGAGGCCGTGGCAGTCCCAGCCCGCCTTGCGGGCCACGTGGTAGCCGCGCATCGTGCGGAAGCGGGGGAAGACGTCCTTGAAGACGCGGGCCTCGATGTGGTGGGCGCCCGGCATGCCGTTGGCGGTGGGCGGGCCCTCGTAGAACACCCACTCGGGGCGGCCCTCGGACTGCTCCAAGCTCTTGGCAAAGATCTTCTGCTCGCGCCAGAAGTCGAGCACGGCGTGCTCGAGGGCGGGCAGGTCGACCTGGGCGGGCACCTGGCGGTACTGCGTCATCGATCTTCCTCCGGCGGACTGCTCTTCCGTCGGAGGGACGAGAGCCTCGGACGCCGTGTGCGGCGCGCTCCCGCGGTACCACCCTCCTTGGCCCTCCGGAGCGTCGTGTGCGCCGGTGAGCCCCCTCATTGGGGTCGCGATGCCGGGTCTACTGGCCTTGGCCCTCGGGCTGCGGCTTTCTTCCGGCGGCTCCGGGGTGATCTTCGCGTCGCGCTCGCTCCCGGGCTCACACCGTCCCCGGGTCGCTCTTGGCTGCGTACGCCGCTACTCGTCCCCATCCACGCTTCTCGCTCCGGCCAGTGTACGGCGCCCGGGGAGGGGTGGCCGACCGGTTTTTGCGTGGACCGCGTGCGGTGTGCGGCCAGGGGCGCGTACTGACCCGAATGGCCACTGGTGGGCCGCGCGGATCCCGGCACGGCCCGGTCGGCGGATTACCCGGCGGGGAGCTGGGCACAACGCATGAAGGCTCGTCCCGCGGCACCCGTGGGGCGGGCGAATCGGGCGGCGTGCCCCGTTGCCGCGGGCCTGGAGTCGATTTATCGTCCCAGCACGATTCGCGAGCAAGATCACAATATGTGAAGGGGCCGCGGCCATGGTGGCGAAGAAGACCGCCGTACAGCAGTCGGCGACCAGCAGATCCACAGGCACGGCCGGCGCTGCCGGGACGGCAGCGCCCAAGGACGTCAGCGGCAAGAAGAGCGTGGCGAAGGGCACCGCACACGACGCCAAGGACCAGCCGCGCAAGACGACGGCGAAGAAGGCCGCCGCCAAGAAGACGGCATCCGCCGCGAAGGACGCGTCCGTCCACAAGGAGGCGTCCGGCGGGGGAACGGCGTCCAAGGAGACAGCGGCGAAAAAGACCGTGGCCAAGAAGGCGGTGGCAAAGAAGGCGGCAGCCACGAAGACTGCCGCCACGAAGGATGTCGCCGCACCGGCCAAGAAGGCCGCTGCCAAGAAGACGGCTGCCAAGAAGACGCAGGCTGAGGGGGAGGCGGGCACCGCGAAGGCCGCTCCGGCGAAGAAGGCGGCGGCGAAGAAGACGGCGGCGAAGAAGACCGCTGCCAAGAAGAGCACGGCGAAGAAGACGGCCGCAGCGGCGGCCGAGGGTGCGGCTGAGGCCGCGGAGACGACGGGAGCCACGACGGTGGTTGCGAAGAAGACTCCGGGCACGGCGACGGCAGCGAAGAAGCCGACCGCGGTGCCGAAGGCACGTGCTGTGGCGGCGGCGCCCGGTGAGCTCGCGGTCCGGCCCGGCGAGGACCCGTGGACCCCGGCGGAGGTCGCCGAGGCGCGGACGGAGCTGATGGCCGAGTCCATGCGGCTGCGGACCGAGATCGAGTCGTCCGAGAGCGCGCTCGCGGGGCTGATGCGCGACTCCGGTGACGGCGCGGGCGACGACCAGGCGGACACCGGCACGAAGAACATCACGCGGGAGCACGAGATGGCGCTCGCCGCGAACGCCCGGGAGATGCTGGAGCAGACCGACCGCGCCCTGGAGCGGCTCGACGCGGGCACGTACGGCCTCTGCGAGAACTGCGGCAACCCGATCGGCAAGGCCCGGATGCAGGCGTTCCCGCGCGCGACACTGTGCGTGGAGTGCAAGCAGAAGCAGGAACGCCGGTACTGAGGGCCTCCTGGACTGCTGGGGCCGTACGTGTGTGCCGTACTCTCGTCCTCAGTCAGGCACCTAGGTTGAGGGACTCACGTGGCAGAGGCGGAGCGCATCATCGGTACGCCGGATATCCCTGAGGCGGCTGGGGCCGAGCCGGAGCAGTCCGACTCCGGGACCGAGGAGACCGCCGCCGGCCAGGGCGAGCAGCAGGCCGCGGCCGGGGAGCCCGAGCAGCGGCCCAAGGGCAAGCGGAAGATCGCCGTGCTGTTCGGGGTGGCCGTGTTCGCCTACCTCCTCGACCTGGTCAGCAAGATGATCGTGGTCGCCAAGCTGGAGCACCACAAGGACATCGACCTCATCGGTGACTGGCTGCGCCTGTCGGCGATCCGGAACGCGGGCGCGGCCTTCGGGGTCGGCGAAGCATTCACCGTGATCTTCACCTGCATCGCGGCGGCCGTGATCATCGTGATCGCGCGGCTCGCCCGCAAGCTCTACAGCCTGCCCTGGGCGATCGCCCTCGGGCTGCTGCTCGGCGGCGCCCTCGGCAACCTCACCGACCGGCTCTTCCGGTCGCCCGGGGTCTTCGAGGGCGCGGTCGTCGACTTCATCGCCCCGAAGGGGTTCGCGGTCTTCAACCTGGCGGACTCGGCGATCGTGTGCGGCGGCATCCTGATCGTGCTGCTGTCGTTCCGCGGCCTGGACCCGGACGGGACCGTCCACAAGGACTGAGCCCTGGGCAGGAGCCTGCGGTGTGGGGGTGTCGGTGGGCTCCTGCATACTCAATGGGTGAGCACGATTCCCGAGATCCGCACCCTGCCCGTACCGGACGGCCTGGAGGGCGAGCGCGTCGACGCCGCCATCTCCCGCATGTTCGGGTTCTCCCGTACGAAGGCCGCGGAGCTCGCGGCGGCGGGCAAGGTGCTGGTCGACGGCGCTGCCGTGGGCAAGTCCGAGCGGGTGCACGGCGGTGCCTGGCTCGAGGTGGAGATGCCGCAGGCGGCGCCGCCGGTGGAGATCGTCGCGGAGCCCGTCGAGGGCATGGAGATCGTGCATGACGACGACGACATCGTCGTGATCGTCAAGCCGGTCGGCGTGGCCGCGCACCCGAGCCCCGGCTGGACCGGGACGACCGTGATCGGCGGCCTCGCGGCGGCCGGGTACCGCATCTCGACCTCGGGCGCCGCCGAGCGACAGGGCATCGTGCACCGCCTGGACGTGGGGACGTCGGGCCTGATGGTGGTGGCCAAGTCCGAGCGGGCGTACACGTCGCTCAAGCGCCAGTTCAAGGAGCGCACGGTCGACAAGCGCTACAACGCGCTGGTGCAGGGCCACCCCGACCCCATGAGCGGCACCATCGACGCCCCCATCGGGCGGCACCCCAACCACGACTACAAGTGGGCGGTGACCTCCGAGGGCAAGCCGTCGGTCACGCACTACGACCTCATCGAGGCGTTCCGGGCGGCCAGCCTGCTCGACATCAAGCTGGAGACCGGGCGCACGCACCAGATCCGGGTCCACATGTCGGCGCATCGGCACCCCTGCGTGGGCGACCTGACGTACGGCGCGGACCCGACGCTCGCCAAGCGGCTCGGCCTCACCCGCCAGTGGCTGCACGCCGTCCGGCTCGGCTTCGAGCACCCCGGCGACGGCCAGTGGGTGGAGTTCGAGAGCGGCTATCCGGACGACCTCCAGAAGGCGCTCGACCGGGTGCGGGCGGAGAGCGCGTGAGCGCCCGCGGGGTCGGCGTCAGCTGCCGGGTGGCGGCCGGGGCCGACGACCTCGAGGCGTGCTTCGGGGTGCGCAAGGAGGTCTTCGTCGCCGAGCAGGGCGTTTCTGAGGACTTGGAGTACGACGAGTACGACGCGGGGGCGACGCACGTCCTCGCGGTGCGCCAGGACGGCGTTGCGGTGGGCACGGGGCGGTTGTTGTCCGGCGCCGCGGCCGCCGTGAAGAACGGCGGGGACGTGAGCGTGGGCTCCCTGGGCCGCCTCGCCGTCACGCGCGCGGCGCGCGGCCTCGGGATCGGGGCCGCCCTCGTGACGGCCCTCGAGGAGGCGGCGCGCGAGCGGGGCCTGACCGCGGTGGACCTGCACGCGCAGACGCAGGCGATGGGGTTCTACGAGCGGCTCGGATACGTGGCGTACGGGCCGGAGTTTCCCGATGCGGGGATGCCGCACCGGTCGATGCGGAAGGCGCTGGGCCAGCCGTAGCTCCACCGAGCTCCACCGAGCTCCACCGAGCTCCACCGAGCTCCACCGAGCTCCACAGTTAGGAAAGTTTCCAGTCGGTCTTGACGGGCGACTGGGCGCGGCCCTACGTTCACGCTCATCCCCCACCTCCCCTCAACGGAGCCTGTGATGCGCGTACTTGGGAAGCACCGTAAGCGGCGAAATGTCATGGGCATGGTTTCGGGGGTGGTCGCTGCCGGGGCTCTCGGGCTCGCCGGGGGCTGGCACGCGGACGCCGGGCAGAGTGCCGCGCCGCTCTGGCAGGCCGACCCCGCGAAGGGCACCGGGGTCTTCGAAGGCGTCGAGACCAAGCCGGGCACCGTCAGCGTGGTCGACGACCCCAAGGGCCAGTACGGGAAGACGTACAAGCTCTACACCTCCGGCGACAAGGTCGACCCCGACGAGCGGGTGCGGGTGGAGACCCGGGGGCACAAGACGTCCGACGGTGGCCGGCTGCGCTTCAAGGAGGGCGACACCGTCTACGTCGGCTGGCGCTCGATGTGGAACCCGCTGCCCACGCACTCCGGCGACTGGGTCGTCCTGTGGCAGCTCAAGGACTACGGCGCGGGCGCCGCGACCCCGCCCCTGTCGCTGCGGGCGCGCGGCGACGGCACCGTCGACCTCGAGTACGCCGACCCGGACCTGAAGACCACGCAACTGTGGAACACGCCGCTGGAGACCGGCCAATGGCACCACTACGTGGTCGGCATCAAGGTGTCCGACGACCCCGCCAAGGGATCCGTCCGCTTCTGGTACGACGGGAAGCCGCAGAAGCTGAAGGGCGCCTCCGCGTACAAGGCCGCCACCCTGCGGGCGGACTGGGTCACCGACAAGTGGGGGGTCTACCGCTCCGACGGCGTGACCGGCGCGGCCACGGCTTATCTCAACGGGGCCAAGGTGGGGCGGAACTACGAGGACGTCGCGCTCCGGTGACATGATCGACAGCGCCATTGGTCCGGTTGGTCGGGATTGCGTGGCAGGGTTGAGGTCTTGATCGTTCGAGACCGATACCGCCGGAGGGCACCCCGTGGATCAACTGGCGCTGCTGCTCGTCCTGTTGCTGGGGGCGGTGGTGACCGTGCCGCTGGGCGACCGGCTCGGGCTGCCCGCGCCCGTCCTGATGACCCTCGCCGGGGTCGGGATGGCCCTGCTGCCCTTCGTGCCCAATGTGGAGGTGCCGCCGGACTACATCCTTCCGCTGGTGCTTCCGCCGCTGCTCTACGCGTCCGTGCAGCGGACCTCGTGGCGGCAGTTCACGGCCAACTTCCGGCCGATCCTGCTGCTCGCCGTCGCCCTCGTGTTCGTGACCACGGCCGCCGTCGCCGCCGTGGCCAACGCGATCGTGCCCGGCCTGCCGATCGCGGCCGCCGTGGCGCTCGGGGCGCTCGTCGCGCCGCCCGACCCGGTGGCGGCGACCGCCGTCGCGGGCCAGCTCGGGCTGCCGCGCCGCCTTGTGTCGATCCTCGAGGGCGAGGGGCTCTTCAACGACGTCACGGCGATCGTGCTGTACCACGTGGCCATCGCGGCGGCGATGAGCGGGACGTTCTCCTGGCCGAAGGCGGTGGGGCAGTTGGTGCTCTCCGCGGTGGTCGCCGTCGCCGTCGGGCTCGCCCTCGGCTGGCTCACCACCAAGCTGATGGGGCTGCTCGGCGACGCCACGCTGCAGACCGGCCTGACGCTGCTCGTGCCGTTCGCCAGCTATGTGCTCGCCGAGGAGCTGTACGGCTCCGGGGTGCTCGCCGTGCTGATGACCGCGCTGTACCTCGCGGAGAACGCCGTCGACGCCGATGACGTGCTCGGGCGGATCACGGGACAGACGTTCTGGCAGATCGTGGACACCCTCGTGACCGGAGTCGCGTTCGGGCTCATCGGGCTCGAACTGCACAACGTCTTCGGAACGGCGGACGGCCACGAGGCGGAGATGTTCGGGTGGGGCGCCGCGATCGTCGCGGTCGTGGTCGGCGTCCGGCTGCTGTGGCTGCTGCCCGCGACCTGGCTCGCCAAGCGGCTGCACAAGAGGCGTGACTACGACGAGGACATCCCCACGAGCTGGCGCGAGACCGTCGTCATGTGGTGGTCCGGGATGCGCGGGGTGGCCTCCGTCGCGCTGGCCCTGGCCATTCCGCTGCAGACCGACAACGGCGACCCGTTCCCGGGCCGCGACGAGATCGTCTTCGTCGCCTTCTGCGTGATCATGGCGACCCTCGTGGCCCAGGGCCTCACCCTGCCCTGGCTGGTCAAGCGGCTCGGCGTGACCGCCGACAGCGACGCCGAGCGGGCCCTGGAGCGCGAGCTCGCCGTCCGCGCCGCCAAGGCCGCCAAGCGCCGCCTCAAGGAGATCGAGGAGGTCGAGGAGCTCCCCGAGGACCTCTCCGAGCGGCTGCAGCGCGGGGCCTTCGACATCGGCGCCCGCATCAGCCCCGACATAGTGGACGAGGAGCGGCGCGAGCGGTACACGAAGCGGGTCGCCCGCCTGAAGTCGGTCCAGCGCATCCAGCGGGAGATGATGTCGGCCGCCCGCCACGAGGTGCTCGCCGCGCGCAGCGAGCCCGGCTCCAACCCGGAGGTCGTGGACCGGGTGCTGCACCAGCTCGACGTACGGAGTCTGCGCTGACCCCCGTACGAACGGATGGGACGGATGGGACGGGTGGGACGCGGGTACGGGCGGATCAGCCGCGGCCGGTGCGCGGGACCTCCGGCGACGGGGGCGTGGGGCGCGGCCTGCCGTCGCCGTCGGGGGAGGGCTCGGCCCAGCCGGTGATGACCTTCGGGAGCGCGTAGGGGTGGTGCTCGGCCACCCAGCGCACCAGCTGCTCGCGGACGGTGACCCGGACCGTCCAGATGTCGTCCGCGTCCTTGGCGGTGACCAGGGCGCGGACCTGGATGGTGTTGGGCGTCGTGTCCGTGACGGCCAGGCCCCAGTCCCGGCCGTCCCACGCGGCGCACTCGCGCAGGATGTCGTGGAGCTTCTCGCGCATCTCGGGGACGGGGGCCGAGTGGTCGAGCTGGAAGAAGACGGTGCCGGTCATCTGGGAGCCGCCGCGCGACCAGTTCTCGAAGGGCTTCGACGTGAAGTACGAGACCGGCATGGTGATGCGGCGCTCGTCCCACGTGCGCACGGTCAGGAAGGTCAGCGTGATCTCGTCGACGGTGCCCCACTCGCCGTCCACCACCACCGTGTCGCCGATCCGCACCATGTCGCCGAAGGCGATCTGCAGCCCGGCGAAGAGGTTGCTCAGGGTGGACTGCGCGGCGACACCGGCGACGATGCCGAGGATGCCGGCGGAGGCGAGCAGGGAGGCCCCGGCCGTCCGCATGGCCGGGAAGGTGAGCAGCATCGCGGCCGCGGCCACCACACCGATGACCGCGGAGACCACGCGCTGGATGAGCGTCACCTGCGTCCGCACCCGGCGGACCCGGGCCGGGTCGCGGTGCGCGGCGGCGTAGCGCGTGTACGACGTCTCGACGATGGCCGCGGCGATGCGTACGAACAGCCAGGCTAGGGAGCCGATGAGGGTGAGGGTGAGGGTCTGGCCGATCCCCGCCTCGTGGTCCTCGGCGATCTTCGCCTGGTCGTAGGAGCCACGCAGCAGGGCGGTGCACAGGACGAGTTGGAGGGGTAGTCGGCAGCGGCGCAGCAGGCCCCACAGGGGGGTGTCCCGGTGCCGCGCGTCGGCCCGGCGCAGTATGACGTCGGCCAACCAGCCGACGACCAGCGTGAGCACGACCGAGCCGCCGATCACGATCAACGGGCGCAGGACGTTCTCCATGCGTCCGAGGGTAGGGGGCGGGGATCCAAGTGGCACGATGGCCCCATGAACATCATGCTTTTCCATTCGACGTACGGCCTTCGGCCCGCGGTGCGCGCGGCGGCGGACCGGCTGCGCGCCGCGGGCCACGAGGTGTGGACCCCGGACCTCTTCGACGGGCGGACCGTCGAGACCGTCGAGGAAGGCAGGGACCTCCGGGACGAGATCGGCAAGGACGAGCTCCTGAAGCGGGCGATCCTGGCCGCCGCCCCCCACTCCGAGCGCGGGCTCGTCTACGCCGGCTTCTCGCTCGGCGCCGCGATCGCGCAGACCCTCGCGCTCGGCGACGCCAAGGCGCGCGGGCTGCTGCTCCTGCACGGCACGTCGGACATCTCCGAGGGCGTGACGGTGGACGAGCTGCCGGTGCAGCTGCACGTCGCCGAGCCCGACCCGTTCGAGCCGGACGACTGGCTGAGCGCCTGGTACCTGCAGATGGGCCGCACCGGGGCCGATGTCGAGGTCTACCGCTACGCGGGCGCGGGCCACCTCTACACCGACCCGGACCTGCCCGACTACGACGAGGAGGCCGCCGAGGCCACCTGGCGGGTGGCGCTCGGCTTCCTCGACAGCTTGTAGAGAGGCGTCAGCGCACCGGGGTGTCCGCCCGCTCGACCTTCTGCGTGCCGCTGAGCGTGCGGTACGAACGGGCCCACTCGGACGTCGCGTTCGGGTCCGTCTTGTCGGACAGGACGTAGTAGTCCATCTGCGAGCGCTCGGCGGTGACGTCCAGGACGCCGTAGCCGTGCGAGTCCATGTCCAGCCACTTCACATGGCGGTTGGCGGCCTTGACGGCGGCGACGGCCACCAGCGAGACGGTGTGCGGGGCGACGTGCAGCATGTCGTCGACGTTGTCGGACGTCATGGACGTCACCACGAACTCCGTCGCGGCGGACGGCGACAGGGGGTACGTCGCCGCCTTCGCGGGCACGTCGTTGGCCCAGGCCATGTGGATGTCGCCGGTCAGGAAGACCGCGTTCTTGACGCCCTTGTCGTGCAGGTGGCCGAGGAGCTCCTTGCGGTCGTCGGTGTAGCCGTCCCACTGGTCGGTGTTGATGGCCAGGCCCTCCTTGGGCAGGCCGAGCAACTCCGCGAGGGGGCCGAGCAGATGGGCCGGCACGGAGCCGAAGGCGACCGGCGAGATCATCACCGAGGTGCCGATCAGCTTCCAGGTCGCGTCAGAGGAGGCCAGGCCCGCCTTCAGCCAGTCCAGCTGCGCGCGGCCGGTGATCGTGCGCTCAGGGTCGTCGACCTTGCCGCTGCCGGTGCTCGCCTGCTCGGAGCGGAACGAGCGCAGGTCGAGCAGGTGCAGATCGGCGAGCCTGCCGAAGCGGAGGCGGCGGTAGACGGTGCCCGCGATCGAGGGACGCACCGGCATCCACTCGAAGTACGCCTGCTTGGCGGCGGCCATGCGCTGCGCCCAGGGGCCCTCGCTCTCCGGGGTGTGGTTCTCGGCGCCGCCCGGCCAGGCGTTGTCGGCGAACTCGTGGTCGTCCCAGATGGCGATCAACGGGTGTGCTGCGTGGACCAGTTGGGCGTCGGCGTCGGTCTTGTGGGCGCCGTGCCGGGTGCGGTAGTCGGCGAGGGTGATGATCTCGTGCGCCGGCTGGTGCTGCCGGACGCCGTACTTGGCCTCCGGGTACTCGCCCGCCTTGTACTCGTAGAGGTAGTCGCCGATGTGCAGGACCGCGTCGAGGTCGGTGCGGGCCGCGAGGTGGCGGTACGCGGAGAAGTAGCCGGCCTCCCAGTTGGAGCAGGAGACCACGCCGAAGCGGAGGCCGGGGGCCGTCGCGTCGGGGGCGGGGGCGGTGCGGGTGCGGCCGACCGGGGAGCGCGTATCGCCTGAGGAGAAGCGGAAGTAATAGTCGGTCGCCGGGCGCAGGCCCCTTACGTCGGCCTTGACGGTGTGGTCGCTCGCGGCCCGTGCGGTGGTGCTGCCCTTGCCGACGACGCGGCTGAAGCCCTTGTCCTCCGCGATCTCCCAACTCACCTCGGTGTCCCGGCCCTTGCCCGAGCCGGGCACCGCCTCGGGGCTGGGCGTGACCCGCGTCCACAGGAGCACGCCGTCGGGCAGGGGGTCGCCGGAGGCCACTCCGTGGTGGAAGGCGGGGCCCTCGGCGGCGTGGGCCAGGGGGCTCGCGGCGAGCGGGGCGCCGAGCGCGGCGGTGGCGGCCGCGGCCTTCACGACCGTACGGCGGCGCGGCGTCAGGGAGTTGCTGGGGGTGCTGCTGCTTCTACTGGTCACGGGCGATCACCATACTGACCAGTAATGGCCAAGAGCGGGCGACCCCGAAAGGTTCGCCCGCTCTTTCCCTGAGTGACGCTCACATATGGAGCGCTATGGGGTGATTCAGCCCTTGATGGCCGCGTCGACCGCCTTGTTGAAGTCGGCCACCGACAGCGGCGGGTTCTTCCCGTCCGCGCCCTTGAGCTCCTTGCCGTTCAGGACGAAGCCCGGGGTGGAGTCGACCTTGTCCTTGTTGCTGTCGAACGACTTCGACATCTCCAGGGCCCAGCGGTCGTACGTGCCGTCCTTGAGGTCCTTCTTGAAGGTCGCGCTCTTCTTGAGGGCGGGCACCTGGTCCGCGATCTCCTGCAGGTACGAGTCGTCCTTGAACTTGTCGTCCTGCTCCTCGGGGTGGTACTTCGCCGAGTAGAGGGCCTTCTTGTAGTCGAGGAAGGCGTCCTGGCTCACGTTCAGGGCGGCGCCGAGGGCACTCATGGCGTTGCGGGAGCCCTCGCCCGGGATGTTGCGGTCGAGGAAGGTGGCGCCGATGAACTGGATCTTGTACTTGCCCTTGTCGAGGTCCTTCTCGACGGTCGGGCCGACGGTCTGCTCGAAGCCGGCGCAGACGGGGCAGCGCGGGTCCTCGTAGACCTTGAGGGTCTGCTTGGCGCTCGCCTTGCCGAGGATGACGGTGGTGCCCTTGTCGCCGGAGGTGTGGGCGGGGCGGACCAGCTTGTCGTCCTTGGCGGCGTCCCAGCCGCTGGGCTTGTTGGACTGCATGACGGCGTAGCCGACGCCGCCCGCTATCGCGAGGACCGCGACGATGGTCGTGCCGACGATGGCGGTCCGCTTGCGCTTCTCGCGCCTGCGCTCGGCCTCCTGCTGGGCCTTGATCCGCTCGCGGGCCGCCGACTTCGCCGCCTGGCTGTTGCGCTTGCTCATGATCGTTTTCTCCGTGTGGGTGACATACGTGGGGGGGCGTACTCAGGCGAATACGGCCGAGCACGGCGGCCCGCGCCGCCCCACGAAATGCACCAACCACCGCGTACGCACGACCCGCGCGCGGGTCGCGGGGCGCGGCAGCCGGAGCGGCCGCTCCGGGCGCAGCGCCACCGCGGCGACCGCGAGCAGCAGCGGCCGGAAGGTGGCCGCGGCCACCGCGCGCACCAGCTGGGCCAGGGCCTGCTCGCCCCGCCGCAGCCAGGCCGCGGCGAGCAGCCCCACCGCGATGTGCGCGCCGAGCAGCAGCCAGGCGGCCCCCGCGTCGGTGTCGGCGAGCAGGGCGGCGGAGCGGTGTCCGTCGCCGCCGCCCGCCATCCGCGCCAGGGGGGTGCCGAAGGCGGCGTTGCCGCACAGCACGTCCACGCCGAAGGAGCGCAGCGGGCCCGCGACCGGGCCGCCCGCCTCGCCGTAACAGACGTGCTGACCGGTCGTGAAGACCGTGTCGGCGGCCAGCTCCAGGGGGATCACCAGGGCGGCGATCCGGCCGAAGCCGCGCTCCCGGCCCGCCAGCAGATACGCGAGGGCGAACACGGCGACGGCGATCGGGGCGACCGTGGTGAGCGGCAGCGGGGCCCTGGACAGCAGGACGTGCGACGCGGCGGAGAGCGTCACGACCAGCGTCGTGAACAGCGCCGCGCGCACGGCCCTGAGCTGAGTCCCGGATATGTCCATCGCAGGGGAGTGTCCCATGCACTCGGGTAGGGGTCCCCTAAAGGGTCCCTATGAGTTACGCAACGGACTACAGACCCGGAATCCGACCGTTACGGAACAGGTCGACGAAGATCTGGTGGTCCTCGCGCGCGCGGGCGCCGTAGCTGTGCGCGAAGTCCACGAGGAGGTCCGCGAAGCCGTCCTCGTCGGCGGCGATCGCGGCGTCGATGGCGCGCTCCGTGGAGAACGGCACCAGGGACTCGCCGGACTGGTCGTCCGCCGCCGCGTGCATCGTGGCCGTCGCCCGGCCCAGGTCGGCGACCACCGCGGAGATCTCCTCCAGGTCGTCGATGTCCGACCAGTCCAGGTCCACCGCGTACGGCGACACCTCGGCGACCAGCTGGCCGGCGCCGTCCAGCTCCGTCCAGCCGAGCCACGGGTCGGCGTGCGCCTGGAGCGCGCGCTGGGAGATGACCGTGCGGTGGCCCTCGTGCTGGAAGTAGCCGCGCACCGCCGGGTCCGTGATGTGCCGGGAGACGGCCGGGGTCTGGGCCTGCTTCATGTAGATCACGACGTCGTTCTCCAGGGCGTCGCTGTTGCCCTCCAGGAGGATGTTGTACGAGGGCAGGCCCGCCGAGCCGATGCCGATGCCGCGGCGGCCCACGACGTCCTTCACGCGGTACGAGTCGGGGCGGGTGAGGCTCGACTCGGGCAGCGTCTCCAGGTAGCCGTCGAAGGCCGCGAGGACCTTGTAGCGGGTGGCCGCGTCCAGCTCGATGGAGCCGCCGCCGGGGGCGAAGCGGCGCTCGAAGTCGCGGATCTCCGTCATCGAGTCCAGGAGGGCGAAGCGGGTCAGGGAGCGGGCGTCGCGCAGCGCGTCCAGGAGGGGGCCCTGGGCGGTGTCCAGGGTGAAGGGCGGGACCTCGTCGCTCTTCGCGCCCGTGGCGAGGTCGTGGACGCGCTCGCGGTACGCCGCCGCGTAGACCCGGACGAGGCCGGCGATCTGGTCGTCGCTCAGGGCCTTGGAGTAGCCGATCAGGGCCACGGAGGCGGCGAAGCGCTTCAGGTCCCAGGTGAACGGGCCGACGTAGGCCTCGTCGAAGTCGTTCACGTTGAAGATCAGGCGGCCCTGGGCGTCCATGTACGTGCCGAAGTTCTCCGCGTGCAGGTCGCCGTGGATCCACACCCGGCCCGTGCGGTCGTCCAGGTACGGGCCGCCGTGCTGCTCGCGCTCCAGGTCGGCGTAGAAGAGGCAGGCCGTGCCGCGGTAGAAGGCGAAGGCCGAGGCGGCCATCTTCCGGAACTTCACCCGGAACGCCGCCGGGTCGGCGGCAAGCAGCTCGCCGAACGCGGTGTCGAAGACGGAGAGGATCTGCTCGCCGCGCTGCTCAGCGGTGGGCTGCGGGACCGACATCGCTGGGTGCCTCCTGGTGCATGACATGTGGGACAGATGTTCCGCCCCTTCCAACGCACGACCGTACCCGCGAGTGCCCGCCCGCCCGTCACCCGACCACCACCCCTCAACGAGGCGCTGCGTGCCGCTGTATTTGTCTCCTGTGTCAGTCGCGAGTCGTAGACTTCCACGCTGTCCCCCCAGACTGTCCGCAGCCTGTCATCCCTCGTTTCTGCTGGAGGCCAAAGCCGTGACAAAGCCGCCGTTCACGCACCTGCACGTCCACACCCAGTACTCGCTGCTGGACGGTGCCGCGCGGCTCAAGGACATGTTCAAGGCGTGCAATGAGATGGGCATGACCCATATCGCCATGTCCGACCACGGCAACCTCCACGGGGCCTACGACTTCTTCCACTCGGCGCAGAGCGCGGGCGTCACGCCGATCATCGGCATCGAGGCGTACGTCGCCCCGGAGTCGCGGCGCAACAAGCGGAAGATCCAGTGGGGCCAGCCGCATCAGAAGCGGGACGACGTGTCCGGTTCGGGTGGTTACACGCACAAGACGATCTGGGCGGCGAACAAGACCGGGCTGCACAACCTGTTCAAGCTGTCCTCGGACGCGTACGCCGAGGGCTGGCTGCAGAAGTGGCCGCGCATGGACAAGGAGACCATCTCCCAGTGGAGCGAGGGTCTCATCGCCTCCACCGGCTGCCCCTCCGGCGAGCTCCAGACCCGACTGCGCCTCGGCCAGTTCGACGAGGCGCTCCAGGCGGCCTCCGACTACCAGGACATCTTCGGAAAGGACCGGTACTTCCTGGAGCTGATGGACCACGGCATCGAGATCGAACGCCGGGTCCGCGACGGCCTGTTGGAGATCGGCAAGAAGCTCGGCATCCCGCCCCTGGTGACGAACGACTCGCACTACACGTACGCCCATGAGTCGACGGCGCACGACGCCCTGCTCTGCATCCAGACCGGCAAGAACCTCTCCGACCCGGACCGCTTCCGCTTCGACGGCACCGGCTACTACCTGAAGTCCACGGACGAGATGTACGCCATCGACTCCTCGGACGCCTGGCAGGAGGGCTGCCGCAACACGCTCCTGGTGGCCGAACAGATCGACACCACCGGCATGTTCGACAAGCGCGATCTGATGCCGAAGTTCGACATCCCCGAAGAGGGATACACGAACACGACGTGGTTCAAGGAAGAAGTGCGGCGCGGCATGATCCGCCGCTTCCCGAACGGGATCCCGGAGGACCGCCAGAAGCAGGCGGACTACGAGATGGACATCATCATCCAGATGGGGTTCCCGGGGTACTTCCTCGTCGTCGCCGACTTCATCATGTGGGCCAAGAACAACGGCATCGCGGTGGGCCCCGGGCGTGGTTCCGCGGCCGGTTCGATCGTCGCGTACGCCATGGGCATCACCGACCTCGACCCGATCGAGCACGGGCTGATCTTCGAGCGGTTCCTCAACCCCGAGCGCGTCTCCATGCCCGACGTCGACATCGACTTCGACGAGCGCAGGCGCGTCGAAGTGATCCGGTACGTGACGGAGAAGTACGGCGCCGACAAGGTCGCCATGATCGGCACATACGGAAAGATCAAGGCGAAGAACGCCATCAAGGACTCCGCACGCGTGCTGGGTTACCCGTACGCGATGGGCGACCGCCTCACCAAGGCCATGCCCGCCGACGTCCTCGGCAAGGGCATCGACCTCTCCGGCATCACCGACCCCAAGCACCCCCGCTACAGCGAGGCGGGCGAGATCCGGGGGATGTACGAGAACGAGCCGGATGTGAAGAAGGTCATCGACACCGCCAAGGGCGTCGAGGGCCTGGTCCGGCAGATGGGCGTGCACGCCGCCGGCGTGATCATGTCCAGCGAGCCGATCATCGACCACGCCCCGATCTGGGTGCGGCACACGGACGGCGTGACGATCACGCAGTGGGACTACCCGCAGTGCGAGTCGCTCGGCCTGATCAAGATGGACTTCCTGGGCCTCAGGAACCTCACGATCATGGATGACGCCGTGAAGATGGTGGAGGCCAACAAGGACATCAAGCTGGAGATGCTCGAGGTCCCGCTGGACGACCCGAAGACGTACGAACTGCTCTGCCGTGGTGACACGCTCGGCGTCTTCCAGTTCGACGGCGGCCCGATGCGTTCGCTGCTGCGCCAGATGCAGCCCGACAACTTCGAGGACATTTCCGCCGTTTCGGCCCTCTACCGGCCGGGCCCGATGGGCATGAACTCGCACACGAACTACGCGGAGCGCAAGAACGGCCGCCAGGAGATCACGCCGATCCACAAGGAGCTCGAAGAGCCCCTCAAGGAGACGCTGGGCCTCACCTACGGCCTCATCGTGTACCAGGAGCAGGTGCAGAAGGCCGCGCAGATCGTCGCCGGCTACTCGCTCGGCGAAGCCGACATCCTGCGCCGCGTGATGGGCAAGAAGAAGCCCGAGGAACTGGCGAAGAACTTCACCATCTTCCAGGGCGGTGCCCGCAAGAACGGCTTCAGTGACGAGGCCATCCAGGCCCTCTGGGACGTCCTGGTGCCCTTCGCCGGATACGCCTTCAACAAGGCGCACTCCTCCGCGTACGGCCTGGTCACCTACTGGACCGCCTACCTGAAGGCGAACTACCCGGCCGAGTACATGGCCGCGCTGCTCACCTCGGTCAAGGACGACAAGGACAAGTCGGCGGTCTATCTGAACGAGTGCCGCCGCATGGGCATCAAGGTCCTCCCGCCGAACGTGAACGAGTCGGTGCACAACTTCGCCGCCCAGGGCGACGACGTGATCCTCTTCGGCCTGGAGGCCGTGCGCAACGTCGGCACGAACGTGGTCGAGTCGATCATCCGGTCCCGCAAGGCGAAGGGGAAGTTCGTCTCCTTCCCGGACTATCTCGACAAGGTCGAGGCGACCGCCTGCAACAAGCGCACCACCGAATCGCTCATCAAGGCGGGCGCGTTCGACACCATGGGGCACACCCGCAAGGGCCTGACCGCGCAGTACGAGCCGATGATCGACAACGTGGTCGCGGTCAAGAGGAAGGAAGCGGAAGGGCAGTTCGACCTCTTCGGGGGGATGGGCGACGAGTCCGGTGGCGACGAGCCCGGGTTCGGTCTCGACGTGGAGTTCTCCGAGGACGAGTGGGAGAAGACCTATCTGCTCGCCCAGGAGCGGGAGATGCTCGGTCTGTACGTCTCCGACCACCCGCTCTTCGGCCTGGAGCACGTCCTGTCGGACAAGGCCGACGCGGGCATCGGGCAGCTCACCGGCGGTGACTTCTCCGACGGCGCGGTCGTGACCATCGGCGGCATCATCTCCGGCCTCCAGCGCAAGATGACCAAGCAGGGCAACGCCTGGGCGATCGCGACCGTCGAGGACCTCGCGGGCTCCATCGAGTGCATGTTCTTCCCGGCGACGTATCAGCTGGTCTCGACCCAACTCGTCGAGGATGCCGTGGTGTTCGTGAAGGGCCGCCTCGACAAGCGCGAGGACGTGCCCCGGCTCGTCGCGATGGAGATGCAGGTCCCCGACCTGTCGAACGCGGGCACCAACGCGCCCGTGGTGATCACCATTCCGACGGTCAAGGTCAGCCCGCCGATGATCACCCGCCTCGGCGAGGTCCTCAGCCACCACCGGGGCAACAGCGAGGTCCGGATCAAGCTCCAGGGTGCGCAGAAGACCACGGTGCTGCGGCTCGACCGGCACCGGGTGAAGCCGGACCCGGCGCTCTTCGGCGACCTGAAGGTGCTGCTCGGCCCGTCGTGCCTGGCGGGGTAGCGCAGCCCAAGGAGCGGCCCAAGGGCCCGTAAAGCACGGCAAAGAAGGGCTTTACTTACTTAAAGCGGACATCTCACGGAGTAAGGTGCACCATGCATCTAGAAGATGCATGGTGCATCTAGTTTTTCGTGTGAGGGATGAGTTTCATGACGAACACCGCCGCCGTCGACAAGGCCGTATTTCTGCTCCGGGAGGCGCACCAGTCCCCGTGGACGGCGCAGAGTTCCCTCAAGTCCTACTTCCCGGGCATGGAGTTGAACGAGTGGGTGTCGCACGTGCGGCTCGCCTACGAGGTGATCCAGGGCGGCCGCAAGGTGGTGCGGCCGCGCGCCTCCGAGATGCAGGACCCGCGGTCGTTCATGGTCGCCCACGAGCGCCACGGATTCGGCGAGTAGGGCGCACGGACGCCGTACGCGCGGAGGCCGTACGCGCGAGGGCTGTACGCACGGAGGCCGTACGTGCGAAGGGGCACCCCCGGAATCCGGGGGTGCCCCTTCGCTGTGCCTGGGGTGGATCAATGCGGATCAATACCCCTGCCGGTGGCGTCAGTTGTGGCCAAAGCGGCGCTGGTGCTTACGGGCGACGTCCGCCGGGGAACCCTGGGCCTGCGACTCCATCGCCGACTGGGCTTCCGTCGCGGAGGACTTGGCCTGCTCCGCCGCCTGCTCCGCCGAGGACGCGCGATTCTGCTGTCCGCCCTGCTTGCGGTTCTTGTTCTTGGCCATGGTGATCTTCCTCCTGAGGGGGATCTGGGGGCCAGGATGCGACCAGATTCACATAGGGCGACAAGCTGCGCATTTTGGAGAATTACCGTGCGTGATATGGGCAGCGCGCGGCGTCGACAAGGGGTGCGTTCAGCCGAAGTTGCCGATACGCCACGCCGAAGATCGAGTTCGGGCCGTTAAGCCCCGCCAGGTCGGGCAGACTCGAAGGAAACCCGAAGCGTCCCGCAAGTGATCCCGCCGTTCCTTCACGGATTCCTGGCGGTCGCCCGGGGGTTCAGATGTTCCAAGATCTCAAGACCTCGGTACTTTCAGTTACTTTCTTCCGTTACTTCCAGGGAATATCCAGGGAAAGAGGGTGGATCGCGTGGACCGCTGCATCGTCCTGGTGGACGCCGGCTATCTGCTGGGGGCCGCCGCGAGTCTCCTCGCGGGAGAGCCGTCCCGGTCCCGGATCACCGTTGATCACACGGCCCTCATCCAGGGCCTGCGCGACCGCGCCGAATCGGACACCGAGCGCCCCTTGCTGCGCATCTACTGGTTCGACGGCGCCCCCGACCGCGTACCGCAGCCGGAGCACCGCAGGCTGCGGGTCATGCCCCGGGTCACGGTCCGGCTCGGCGCCCTGACCCGCAGCGACGGCCGCTGGGCACAGAAGGGGGTGGACGCCGCGATGCACGCCGAGCTCACCGAGCTCGCCCGCAACCGCGCCTGCTCCGACGTCGTGCTCGTCACCGGGGACGGCGATCTGCTGCCCGGCATGATGGCCGCCAAGGAGCACGGCGTCGCCGTCCACCTGTGGGCCGTACAGGCCGCGGACGGCGACTACAACCAGTCCGAGGACCTGGTCGCCGAGGCCGACGAGCGCCGCGTCCTGGACCGCGCCTGGATCACCAAGGCCGTCCGCGCCAAGGAGCTCGGCGGGGTCTGTGCGGCGCCGCCCGTGCCGCGCCCCGAGATCGCCGCGATCCTCTCCGCGCCGCTGCCCGAGTCCGCGCTCGCCGCTGCCGCCGCCCCGTCCGCCGACGAGGCCCAGGCGGCCCCGCACACCGAGCCCGCACCCGGCGGCGCCAACGGCACCGGTGAGCGCATCCCCGCCGCGAAGGGCGTCCCCACCCCCAAGGACCTCGCCGCCCTGCGCGGCCCCGGCGCACCCGTCGGCAAGGACCACACCAACGCGACGCTGCGCTGGTCCTCCGACAAGGGCTGGGTCGAGCGTCCCCCCGGTGCCGCCGAGGGGCCCGAGGCCGCCGCGCTGCCGACCCTCGCCCAGCTCACCACGGCCGAGCAGCGGTGGGCCGACCGCGAGGAGGACATCACCACGGTGGGCGGCGACCCCTACGAGGTGGGCCAGGTCTTCGCCCGCCGCTGGATGGCGCGGCTGCCCGAGCAGCACAACCTCCAGAAGCTGTCGACGATGTACCCGCGCATCCCGCACCGCATCGACGGCGAGCTGCTGCGGTACGCCGCGCGCTTCGGGCTGCTCGCCCACAAGGACGACCAGATCGACGAGCACGACCGGTACGCGATCCGGGCGGGGTTCTGGCGGGAGATCGACGTCCGTACCGCGGCGGAGCATGCTTCCGTGGGGGACTGAGTCGTGGGGCGCCCCTTGAGGTGGGGGGCCGGCTCGTGGGTGGGGCGCCGTCCCGGGGCTGCGCCCCTGGACCCCCATCGGCCTGAACGGCCTCGTCCTCAATCGCCGGACGGGCTTGATCTGCTGTGCGGCTCGTCTGCAGGCGTCGGGCGGGCTTGATCTGCTCGCGGCCTGTCCGCAGGCGCCGGGCGGGCTTGACCTGCTCGCGGCCTGTCCGCAGGCGCCGGGCGGGCTTGATCTGCTCGCGGCCCGTCCGCAGGCGCCGGGTGGGCTTGATATCCCTCGCTAGGCCGCCCCCATGCGCCATACCGGACATCGGACCCCGTACTCTCGTCCTTCGTGAGTACGCGCTCGGCACAGGCAGTCCGGCAGGGGCACCGGCAAGGACACGACCGGGGTGCCGTCTGCGCGGTGCGCGATCTCGTCAAGACCTATCCGGCCTCCCGGGGCGGCCGCGGCAGGCCCGCGACGCCGCAGGTGCGCGCCACCGACGGGATCTGCCTGGAGGTCAGGCGCGGCGAGATCTTCGGGCTGCTCGGGCCCAACGGCGCCGGGAAGTCCACCCTCGTGCGGCAGCTCACCGGGCTGATGCGCCCGGACAGCGGCAGCGTCGAGATCCTCGGGCACGACATCGTCCGCCACCCCGAGCGGGCCGCGCGCATCCTCGCGTACCTGGGGCAGGAGTCCACCGCCCTGGACGAGCTGACCGTCTCGCTCGCCGTCGAGACCACCGCGCGGCTGCGCGGCCTCGACGCGCGGAGCGCCCGGGCGGAGCGGGACGCCGTGCTGGACGAGCTGGCCCTGGCGCCGCTCGCCTCCCGGCCCCTGAAGAAGCTCTCCGGCGGACAGCGCAGGCTCGCCTGCTTCGCCACCGCGCTCGTGGGGGAGCGGCCGCTGCTCGTGCTGGACGAGCCGACGACCGGCATGGACCCCGTCGCACGGCGCGCGGTCTGGGCCGCGGTCGACCGGCGCCGCGCCGAGTCCGGCTCGACCGTCGTGCTGGTCACCCACAACGTCATCGAGGCCGAGACCGTCCTCGACCGCGTCGCCGTCCTGGACCGCGGCAAGGTCATCGCCTGTGACACCCCCGTGGGCCTCAAGGAGCGGGTCGCGGGCGAGGTGCGCGTGGAGCTGGTGTGGCGCGAGAAGGCGCCCGTCGACGTGCCCGAGGTGGCCGCGCTCCGGTCGTCCGCCGTGGAGTCGGGGCGCCGCTGGTCGCTGCGGCTCGCCCCGGACGAGGCGCGGGCCGCCGTCGCGGCGGTCACGGGCGGGGCCGCCTTCGCCGCACTCGACGACTTCACGCTGGCGACGCCGAGCCTGGAGGACGTCTACCTGGCGCTCGGCGGGAGCGGGCAGGGGCTGGTGAAGGCGTGACCGGAGGCGTGACCCAAGACGTGAGTCCTTGTACGTACGAGACCAGGAGTGGTGGCCGGTGAGCGCGGTGCCCTTGGAAGCCGTCGTGCGGGCCGAGGACGACGGGGCCGTGAGTGAGGCGGCGCCTCTCGGGGCGCGGGCGCGGCTGCTGCCCGCCCTCTCGGCGGTCTACCGCGCACAGCTGTCCCGGGCGCGGGTCGCCCGGATCCCGCTGCTGTTCGTCGCGACCTTCCAGTCCGTCGGGATCATGATCCTGATGCGGGGCGTCGTGGACGGGGGCGGGGAGGCGCGGGCCGTGGTCGCCGGGTCGTCCGTGCTCGTCGTCGCGTTCGTCGCGCTCAATCTGCTCGCCCAGTACTTCGGGCAGCTGCGGGCCGACGGCGGGCTCGACCACTACGCCACGCTGCCCGTGCCGCCCGCCGCCGTCGTGCTCGGCGCCGCGGCCGCGTATGCCTCCTTCACGGTGCCGGGGACCCTCGTCACGGCCGTCGTGGGGTGCGGGCTCTTCGGGCTTCCGCTGACGCACCTGTGGGTGCTCGCCGCGGTCATCCCGCTCGCGGGCGCCGCGCTCGCCGGGCTCGGGGCGGCGCTCGGGCTGCTCGCGCCGCGACCCGAACTGGCCACGCTGCTCGGCCAGTTGGGGATGTCGGCGGCGCTGCTGCTCGGGGTGCTGCCGGCCGACCGGATGCCGCAGGTGCTGCAGTTCGCGCGGGACCTGCTGCCGTCCACGTACGGGGTCGAAGCCTTCGCGCGCACCTTCGGGCCGCACCCGGACTGGGCCGTCGTCGCCCTCGACCTGGCCGTCTGCGCGGGCGTCGGCGTCGCCTCGCTGGCCGTGGCGACCTGGGCGTACCGCCGAGCGGCCGTCCGGTGAAGCAGCGCAATCCAGAAGGTGCGGCGCGAATGCGCCTCGTTGAGGGGCGGTGGCCGGGAGACGGGTGGGCTGCTGGCACCATGTGTGGGTGACCGCACCGCTGACACCCTCCCAACCGCCGCACAACGAACCCCCGCACGAGTCCTGGCCGTCCGACGCTCAGCCCTCAGGAGCCATGTCCCCGCAGGCGTACGAGGAGAACGGGCCCGACGTGCACGTCGAAGTGCTGCAGGCCCTAGTGATCATGGTCGCGGTCGCGGTCAGCGGAGTGCTGCTCGGACTGCTCTGGCTCTGGCTCGCGCCGCGCATCCCGCTCATCGCGGACAACACCGCGGTCTACCTCAAGGACACCGAGGGCGAGCAGGCGATCGGTGTAGACGGAACGTTCACCCTGCTCGGGCTCGGCTTCGGCCTGCTCAGCGCCGTCGTCGTCTTCCTGGTCCGCAGGCGCGGCGGCATCCCGCTGGTGGTGGGGCTCGCGCTCGGCGGGCTGCTCGGCTCGCTGCTCGCCTGGAAGGTCGGCGGCTGGTTCGGCCCCGAGACGGACGTCGTCGCGCACGCCAAGCAGGTCGGCAAGGGCGTCGTGTTCGACGCACCCCTGGAGCTCAAGGCCAAGGGCGCGCTGCTCGCGTGGCCCGTCGCCGCGATGGCCCTGCATCTGGGCCTGACCGCGCTGTTCGGGCCGCGCGACCCGGAGCCCGCGCTCTATCCGACGCCGTACGAGGACGCGGGCCCCGTCCAGTAGCGCTACGCCGGGCGCCTCCCGTGGTTGGCCCGGCCCTTCTTGACCCGCCACTTCCGCTTACGCGTCTTCTTCGACATGTCCTCGGTACTTAGCCGAGGGCGCGCACTTCGTCGAGGGGGTGCGTACGGGACGGGGGCGAGATCAAGCCCGCCCGATGGCCGCCAGGACCGCGCCCGTCTGTGCCGCCAGGTCGGTGGGCGCCAGCTCCACCTCGAGGCCGCGGCGGCCCGCCGAGACGCAGATCGTGGCGTGTGCCGAGGCCGAGTCGTCCAGGACGGTGCGGAGCTTCTTGCGCTGGCCCAGCGGTGAGATCCCGCCGCGCACATAGCCCGTGGTGCGCTCGGCGGCGGCCGGGTCGGCCATCACGGCGCGCTTGCCGGAGACCGCGGCGGCCAGCGCCTTCAGGTCGAGGGAGCCCGCGACGGGCACGACGGCGACGGTCAGCTCGCCGTCGACCTCCGCGACCAGCGTCTTGAAGACCCGGTCGGGGGAGACGCCCATGGCCTCGGCGGCCTCCTCGCCGTACGAGGGGTGGGCGGGGTCGTGCTCGTAGGCGTGGACCGTGTACGCGATGCCCGCGGCGGTGAGGGCCACGGTCGCCGGGGTCCCCCCGGACTGCTGGTTCTTCTTCTGCTTCTTCGCCAAGGTCCTCGCGCCTTACGTCAGTTGAGACTCGTCGGCCCGCGGGTGAGGTCCGTCGCGGGCAGCGACGGCAGCTTACGGATCACGGCGGTCTCCGCGCGCAGGAGTTTCAGCTCGTCGTGCAGCCGGGCCGCCGTGGTGCCGGCCTCCAGGAGGCGCTGCTTCGTGGGGGTGTCCAGGACGGCCGCCGCGGCGACCAGGTACGAGACGACCGACGGGTCGTCCGGCAGCTCCGCGCCCGTCGACAGGGACCGCTCCCGGGCCCCGGCGAGCCGCTTCTGGTAGCTCTTGAACGCCCGCAGGACGCCCTCCGCGAGCGTCCCGGCGCCCTCGCCCGGCTCCTCCTCCAGCTCCTCGACCTCGGCCGTGAGGAACGCCCCCGAGGCGTCGACGGAGTGCAGCCGCACCCGTGTCGTGCCGGTGGCCAGGACCTCGAAGCCGCCGTCGGGGCGCTCCCGGATGGTGGCCGCGTCGGCGATGCAGCCCACCGCGTGGAAGGCGTGCGCGGGGTCGTCGCCGAAGCCCGCGGTGGGGCCCAGCTCGGGCACCGAGGTCTGGTCGGGCAGGCCCGGGGCGCTCGGCGCCACCTCGAGGCCGTCGCGGATCGCGACGACGGCGAACTGGCGCTGGTCCTCCTCGGGGGACTTCAGCAGCTCGCGCATCATGGCGCGATAACGCTCCTCGAAGACGTTCAGGGGCAGCACGAGCCCCGGGAACAGCACCGAGTTGAGCGGAAAGAGCGGGAGCCGGACGGTGGTCACGAACGGCAAGCCTAATGGTCGCCCGGGTCCGCCCATGCCTGCCCTAGCCGCGCGGAGCCCGCAGCGGGGTCGTGGAGGCCACCTCGATGCGTACGCCGTCGCGGAGTTCCAGGAACTGGCCGAGCGGATCCGAGGCGATCCGGTCCCACGGGAACGACGTCGCGTACCGCCCGATGAGACGCAGCTGCTCCAGGGCTTCCGGCCAGCGCTCCAGCCTGACCAGGACGTACGTGAGGAGGTTGCGGACCTCGGCGGGGTAGGGGTCCCCGGCCTCGTACTCCCGGGAGAGCGCGATCGCGAGATCGGCGGCGGCGTCCAGGCGCTCGCGCGGCACGCGCCCGCCCGTCTCCCGACCACCGCCCCTCATCGAGACGCTTCGCGCCACACCCATGGGATTCGAGGGGCTCGTGAGATACGCGAAGGCGGCCCGGACCGGCAGTGCGCGGATCAGGGAGCCGGAGAGCGTCTGCGCCGCGGCCTCCTCGGCGAAGGCGAAGCACTCGCGGTGCGAGCCGTACCAGGCGGCCGAGAGGTACTGCAGGGCCGAGGCGTGGCAGCCGTAGTGGTGCGGGGAGCGGCGGACCGCCTCGGCCCACAGCCGGTCGAAGTCGGAGCGCGGGACATGGGCGCCGCGCGCGTGGTCGAGGGCGACGCGCCAGGGCACCGGGTCCCGCGGGTCGGCCGCGGCGGCCGCGGCGACCAGCGGGCCCGACCGGCGCAGGATCTCGGCGCGGGCCGGGGACTCCCAGCCGGTGAGCACGGCGAGCTCGGCCTTGACCAGGAGGGCGTCCGGGTCGTGTGGCGCCGCCTCCTGCCAGGCGTCGAACCACTCGGGCCGGGAGCGGGCGAAGGCGGCGAGCCGGGCCGTGTGGCGGTCGCGGTTCTCCCACTCGGCGCCCTCGCGGGTCGCGGCGAGGAGCTTGGCGGCGGGGCCGTGATCGCCGTGCCCGGCGGCGACGAGGGCGGGCGCGAGCCGCTCGTCCGGGACGTCGAGCAGCACCTCGTCGTCGGCGGGCAGGCCGGCGGCGAGGGCCGGGGTGTGCCGGATCATGCGGGCGGTGCGGATGAGCGCGCGCAGCAGTGGCATAGGAACCCCCGCCCCCTTGCGCCTGAGCCGACTTCGGTGCTTGCGATGGGAGGACGGCTGAGGATTTCAGGGGGTTGCCCGGCCCTCGATAACGGTTCAGCTTCTGCGCAGCAGCCGCGTCGCGCCCGCCGCCACCGTCGTCGCCAGGATCCAGCCGAGCAGGATCAGGGCCGTCGCGAACCACTGCCAGCCGCCGCGCAGCATCCAGTAGTTGCCCTGCCCCAGGTCGATCACGGGAAGCAGCAGGTCGAGGGTGAACAGCGCCGGGTTCCAGTGCGGGTGCTCGCCCGGTTTGATCGCCGGGTGGTCGGCGCGGGAGAACGCCACCGCGCTGATCGCCCACAGGACCGCCATCCACAGTGCGGCCCGGCCCGGCCGGTACCCGTAGGCGACCGTCCAGTCCTGCGCGAAGCCCCACACCTTCGCGGCCAGCGGCAGGGTCTCGCGGCGGCGGCGCTGCTTGGCGAGGAGCACCTCGCGGGCGTCCGCGTCCTCGCCGCCGTTGCGCAGGACGGTGGCGAGCCGCTCGTACGGCTCCGGGTTGTACTCGGCGGTCGCGGCCGACACCCACTCGATCCGCCGCGACAGCGGGAAGCCGCTCTGCGGGACGAGGTTCTCGTAGGTGAAACCGCCCATCTGGAGCCGGCCGGGACCGGGCCAGCTGGTGGCCTTGTCCACCAGGTTGACCACCTTCGCGCCGGACAGGACGACCTTGCCGCGGCGCGGGGCGTCGCCGAGGAAGCGCAGCTCGGGGGTCTGGACGCGGCGCAGCGACACCTCCTGGTCGCTCTGCAGCTCGAAGCGGGCCTGGGCGAAGTCGACGGCGTCGCCGAAGCGGCCGTCGTCCAGGCGGATGCCGCCCTGGCACTCGAAGCGCTGCACGCGGGTGCCGCGCGCCGGGGTGGCGCCGCTGGACTGCAGCGGGCTGACCCCGGCCGGGGTCAGATACAGGCTGCGCTCGACGGTCAGCTGCGGGGCGTTGAGCGCGCGCGGGCCGTACGGATTGGCCAGGCGGCTGCCGCGCAGGCTGAGCGAGACGCCGATCTTCGCGCCGCGCAGGCTGACGACGCCGTGCGACTCCATCATCTCGGCCTGCAGGTCCTGGCCCACGCTGAGCCCGTCGCCCATGATCGAGGAGCCGCGCCGGTCCCGGTAGATGACGGCCTGGTTGAGCAGCAGGTCCGTGCCGATCTGGGCGTCGGTGAGCCGGACGCCGTTGTGGATCCGGCAGCGCGGCAGGTGCAGGTCGCCCTCGGTGTGGATGCGGGCCGCCTCCAGGCGCGGGATCGAGCAGTCGACCAGGCGCAGCGTCGTGAAGTGGGCCTCGGGGAGCAGGACCTCCTTCTCGAAGCGGCAGTGCTTCAGCTCCGCGTAGGGCACGACGCTGCCGCCCGCGAGGTCGAGGGCGTCCGTGATCTGGAGCCCGGCGAGCTTCAGGGACGAGACCCGGCCGGGCAGGGCGGGCGGCCCGTCGAGCAGCAGCCAGGCGACGATGCGCGCCCGCACGCTGCGCTCGGGGCCCCAGGGGTGGCCGCCGTGCGGATCGTCCTCCGCCGGGTCACCGGAGCGCAGGTCGTACACGCTGCCGTTGCGGAACGCCTGCCACATGCCCACCTCCGCCGCGGTCAGCTCGTCGGGCGGGTCCCCGATGGACGGATCCGTGGTGGTGCCGTCGACCACTGCTGTTGTCCTCCCCGTTCCTGCGTGTACCTCTGCCGCGGGCGCGCCCGTGCCTCGTACAACTGTTCATGCCCGTTCAGTGACGGCCTGAACGCTAGTGGTGAACGCGGTCTTACGGGACGGGTCGGCTGGGTATCAGCCGGCGCGGGCGCTCGTATCAGCCAGTGATACGGGCGTCCGGCCGGAAACCGGGGTCTGAGAGAATTGGGCCTGTGATCTCTCGAATCGATCTGCGCAGCGACTCCCTCACGGACTTTCCGTCGGGTGCCGCCCTTCGCGCTCTGCTGCCCCGTGCCGACTTCGACGTCGCGGCCGCCCTGGAAAAGGTCCGGCCCATCTGCGAGGACGTGCATCATCGGGGCGACGCGGCGCTGATCGAGTACGCGGAGAAGTTCGACGGCGTGCGGCTGGGGTCCGTACGGGTTCCCGAGCAGGCCCTCAAGGACGCCCTCGCGGCCCTCGACCCCGCCGTGCGCGCGGCCCTGGAGGAGTCCATCCGCCGCGCCCGCACCGTCCACCGCGCCCAGCGCCGCGCCCCGCACACCACACAGGTCGTGCCCGGCGGCACGGTCACCGAGAAGTGGGTGCCGGTCGAGCGCGTCGGGCTGTACGCGCCGGGCGGCCGGTCCGTGTACCCCTCGTCCGTGATCATGAACGCGGTGCCCGCACAGGAGGCCGGGGTCGAGTCGGTCGCCCTCGCCTCGCCCCCGCAGGCGGAGTTCGGCGGCCTGCCGCACCCGACGATCCTCGCCGCCTGCGCCCTGCTCGGCGTCGACGAGGTGTACGCGGTGGGCGGCGCGCAGGCCGTCGCGATGTTCGCGTACGGCACCGAGTCCTGCCCCCCGGCCAACATGGTCACCGGGCCCGGCAACATCTGGGTCGCCGCCGCCAAGCGGTACTTCACCGGGCGCATCGGCATCGACACCGAGGCGGGCCCGACCGAGATCGCGGTCCTCGCCGACGACACCGCCGACCCGGCGCACGTCGCCTCCGACCTGATCAGCCAGGCCGAGCACGACCCGCTGGCCGCCGCCGTCCTGGTCACCGACTCGTCGGCGCTCGCCGAGGCCGTCGAGAAGGAGCTGGAGCCGCAGGTCGCGGCCACCAAGCACATCGAGGACCGGATCGTGCCCGCCCTGAAGGGGCAGCAGTCCGCGATCGTCCTGGTCGACGGGATCGAAGAGGGCCTGAAGGTCGTCGACGCGTACGGCGCGGAGCACCTGGAGATCCAGACCGCCGACGCCGCCGCCCTCGCGGACCGGGTGAAGAACGCGGGCGCGATCTTCGTCGGTCCGTGGGCCCCGGTCTCCCTGGGCGACTACTGCGCGGGCTCCAACCACGTGCTGCCCACCGGCGGCTGCGCCTGCCACTCCTCGGGCCTGTCCGTGCAGTCCTTCCTGCGCGGCATCCACGTCGTGGACTACACGAAGGACGCCCTCGCCGACGTCGCCCACCACGTGGTGACGCTCGCCGAGGCCGAGGACCTGCCCGCGCACGGCGCCGCCGTCAAGGCGCGCTTCGGATGGAAGGTGCCGAAGACACAGTGACCCGGATCGACGACCTTCCCGTACGCGCCGAGCTGCGCGGCAAGTCCCCTTACGGCGCCCCGCAGTTGGACGTCGCCGTCCGCCTGAACACGAACGAGAACCCGTACCCGCTGCCCGAGCCCCTCGTGCAGCGGATCGCCGAGCGCGTCGCCGACGCCGCCCGCCACCTCAACCGCTACCCCGACCGGGACGCGGTCGAGCTCCGCACCGAGCTGGCCCGCTATCTGACCCGTACGACCGGCTTCGAGGTCGGCTTCGAGCAGGTGTGGGCGGCCAACGGGTCGAACGAGGTGCTCCAGCAGCTCCTCCAGGCGTTCGGCGGCCCCGGTCGCACGGCGCTCGGCTTCGAGCCCTCGTACTCGATGCACCCGCTGCTCGCCCGCGGCACCAACACGGGGTGGGTGAGCACCCCGCGCCGCGACGACTTCTCCCTGGACGTCCCGGCCGCCGTGGCGGCGATCCGCACCCACAAGCCGCACGTCGTCTTCATCACCAGCCCCAACAACCCCACGGGCAACGCGGTCGCCCGCGAGGACGTCCTCGCGCTGTACGAGGCGGCCGGGCGGGACGCGATCGTCGTCGTCGACGAGGCGTACACCGAGTTCAGCCACGGCGCATCGCTCCTGCCGCTGATCGAGGGCCGCCCGAACCTGGTGATCTCGCGCACCATGTCCAAGGCGTTCGGCGCCGCCGGGCTCCGGCTCGGCTACCTCGCCGCCGACCCGGCCGTGGTCGACGCGGTCCAACTGGTGCGCCTGCCCTACCACTTGTCGGCCGTGAACCAGGCCACGGCGCTCGCCGCCCTGGAGTACACCGACACGCTGCTCCAGTACGTCGAGCAGCTGAAGGCCGAACGCGACCGTGTGGTCGCGGAGTTGACGGACCTCGGTTTCGAGGTGACCGTCGCCGACGCCAACTTCATCCAGTTCGGCGTCTTCGAAGACCCGCATGCCGTCTGGCAGTTCATCCTCGACCGCGGCGTCCTGATCCGTGACAACGGAGTGCCCGGGCGGCTGCGGGTGACCGTAGGCACCCCCGAAGAGAACGACGCGTTCCTGGACGCGGCCCGCGAAGTGAAGAAGGAGTTCGGCGCATGAGCCGCGTAGGAAGAGTGGAACGCACCACCAAGGAGACCTCCGTCGTCGTCGAGATCGACCTCGACGGCACCGGACAGGTCGACGTGTCGACCGGGGTCGGCTTCTACGACCACATGCTCGACCAGCTCGGCCGCCACGGCCTCTTCGACCTCACGGTCAAGACCGAGGGCGACCTGCACATCGACAGCCACCACACGATCGAGGACACCGCCCTCGCCCTCGGCGCCGCCTTCAAGCAGGCCCTCGGCGACAAGGTCGGCATCTACCGCTTCGGCAACTGCACGGTGCCTCTCGACGAGTCGCTCGCCCAGGTGACGGTGGACCTCAGCGGCCGCCCGTACCTGGTGCACACCGAGCCCGAGAACATGGCGCCGATGATCGGCGCGTACGACACGACGATGACCCGGCACATCCTGGAGTCCTTCGTCGCGCAGGCGCAGATCGCGCTGCACGTGCACGTGCCGTACGGGCGCAACGCCCACCACATCGTGGAGTGCCAGTTCAAGGCCCTGGCCCGCGCGCTGCGCTACGCCTCGGAGCGCGACCCGCGCGCGGCGGGCATCCTTCCGTCCACGAAGGGCGCGCTGTAAGCGATGACCGGCCTCAACACCATCCTCATCGTCGTCGGCCTCTTCCTGATCGGCGGCGTCATCTCCTTCGTCAAGCAGGGGATGCCCAAGAGCCTGATCACGCTGCTCTCCATCGGCGCCGTCATGTGCCTGGCCGCGGGGATCCTGCGGCTCGACTACTGGAATTGACCTGAACTGCCATGACTGACAAGAAAGTTGTCGTCTTCGACTACGGCTTCGGGAACGTCCGTTCCGCCGAGCGCGCCCTCGCCCGCGCGGGCGCCGACGTCGAGATCACCCGCGACTACGACAGGGCCATGAACGCCGACGGGCTGCTCGTCCCCGGCGTCGGCGCCTTCGAGGCGTGCATGAAGGGCCTGAAGGAGGCGCGCGGCGACTGGGTCGTGGGCCGCCGTCTCGCCGGCGGGCGCCCCGTCATGGGCATCTGCGTCGGCATGCAGATCCTCTTCGCGCGCGGCATCGAGCACGGCGTCGAGGCCGAGGGCCTGGACGAGTGGCCGGGCACCGTCGAGCCCCTGAAGGCCGACATCGTGCCGCACATGGGCTGGAACACCGTCGAGGCGCCCGAGGACTCCCGGCTCTTCGCGGGCCTCGACGCCGACGCCCGCTACTACTTCGTGCACTCCTACGCGGTGCACCACTGGGACTTCGAGGTCGGCAACCCCAACTTCCGCGCCCCGAAGGTGACCTGGTCGACGCACGGCGAGCCCTTCGTGGCCGCCGTGGAGAACGGCGCGCTGTGGGCCACCCAGTTCCACCCCGAGAAGTCCGGCGACGCCGGAGCTCAGCTGCTCAAGAACTGGATCGGAACCCTGTGATGCCTTCGAAGCTCGAACTCCTGCCCGCCGTCGACGTCCGCGACGGCCAGGCCGTCCGCCTCGTGCACGGCGAGTCCGGCAGTGAGACCTCCTACGGCTCGCCGCTTGAGGCGGCCCTCTCCTGGCAGCGCTCGGGCGCCGAGTGGCTGCACCTGGTCGACCTCGACGCGGCCTTCGGTACCGGCGACAACCGCGCCCTGGTCCGCGAGGTCACCGAGGCCATGGACATCAAGGTGGAGCTGTCCGGCGGCATCCGCGACGACGCCACGCTCGCCGCCGCCCTGGCCACCGGCTGCACCCGCGTCAACCTCGGCACCGCCGCCCTGGAGACCCCCGAGTGGGTCGCCAAGGTCATCGCCGAGCACGGCGACAAGATCGCGGTGGGCCTGGACGTACGGGGCACCACGCTGCGCGGCCGCGGCTGGACCCGCGACGGCGGCGACCTCTACGAGACCCTGGAGCGCCTGAACGCCGAGGGCTGCGCCCGCTACGTGGTCACCGACATCGCCAAGGACGGCACGCTGCAGGGCCCCAACCTGGAGCTCCTGAAGAACGTCTGCGCGGCGACGGACCGGCCCGTGGTCGCCTCCGGCGGCGTGTCCTCGCTCGACGACCTGCGCGCCATCGCGGAGCTCGTGCCGCTGGGCGTCGAGGGCTCCATCGTCGGCAAGGCGCTGTACGCGAAGGCGTTCACGCTGGAAGAGGCCCTGGAGGCGGTGTCGTCATGAGTGACGTACTGCGGGTGCAGAGCGGCAGTCCCTGGGAGGACGCGTACGGCTTCGCGCGCGCCGTCGCGGCGGGCGACCGGGTGGTGGTCGGCGGGACGACGTCCTTCAAGGGCGACGTCCTGTACGGCGAGGGCGACCCCTATGAGCAGGCACGCGTCGCCTTCGCCAACGCCCTCGACGCGATCGGGCAGTTCGGGCTCGGCGCCGAGTCCGTGATCCGCACCCGGCTGCTCCTGACCCATGCGCGGGACGTCGACGAGGTCGGCCGGGCCCACAAAGAGGTCTTCGGCGGCGTCCGGCCCGTGACGACCATGGCCGTCGTCTCCGGCTTCGTCGACCCGCGCATCCTGGTCGAAGTGGAACTCGAAGCATTCAGAGGAACCCCGGAGTCATGACCCTCGCCGTACGAGTCATCCCCTGCCTGGACGTCGACAACGGCCGGGTCGTCAAGGGCGTCAACTTCCAGAACCTGCGCGACGCGGGCGACCCCGTCGAGATGGCCAAGGTGTACGACGCGGAGGGCGCCGACGAGCTGACCTTCCTCGACATCACCGCGTCCTCCGGCAACCGCGAGACCACGTACGACGTGGTGCGCCGCACCGCCGAGCAGGTCTTCATCCCGCTCACGGTCGGCGGCGGTGTGCGCACCGCCGACGACGTCGACAAGCTGCTGCGCGCGGGCGCGGACAAGGTCGGGGTCAACACGGCCGCGATCGCCCGTCCCGAGCTGATCCGCGAGATCGCCGAGCGCTTCGGCCGCCAGGTCCTGGTCCTGTCGGTGGACGCGCGCCGCACGGAGTCGGGTTCGTTCGAGGTGACGACGCACGGCGGGCGTCGGTCCGCGGGCATCGACGCCGTCGAATGGGCCCACCGGGCCGCCGAGCTGGGCGCGGGCGAGATCCTGCTCAACTCGATGGACGCGGACGGCACGAAGGACGGCTACGACATCGAGATGATCGAGGCCGTACGCAAGCACGTCACGGTGCCGGTCATCGCGTCCGGCGGCGCGGGCCGGCTCGACCACTTCCCGCCCGCGGTCGCGGCGGGCGCGGACGCGGTGCTCGCGGCGTCGGTCTTCCACTTCGGGGATCTGCGGATCGGCGAGGTGAAGCAGACGCTGCGCGAGGCGGGACATCCCGTGCGCTGAGTCTCTGCGCTCTGGTAGAGCCCCGGTCGCCTGTGGAGGTGGCCGGGGCTTTTGCTCGGCCGGATACGAAGGGAAAGTTGCGCAAGATATATTGCGCAACTTTCCCTTCCTGTCTACCGTCGAGGCATGACGGAATCTCGCCGTGTCACCGATGTCGCCACGCTCAAGGCGTTCGGTCACCCCTTGCGCCTGAAGCTGTACGGCACCTTGAAGGTGGCCGGAACCGCCACCGCGTCCCAGCTCGCCGACCAGGTGGACGAGGCCGTCTCACTGGTCAGTTACCACCTGCGCAAGCTGGCCGAGCACGGACTGATCGAGGAGGCCCCGCAGGCGCAGCGAGGGGACGGCCGCGAGCGCTGGTGGCAGCCCGCGCAGGACCGGCTGTCCTTCCGTTACGAGGACTTCGACGACGCCCCCGAGGAAGTCGCCGCGTACAAGGCAGTGGTGCGCACACTCCACGAGCGGCACGGCGCTCTCTTCCACGCCTGGGTCGACCAGAGCGCGGCCTGGAGCCCCGAGTGGCGGTCCGCCGCCGACAACTCCGACTTCCTGGCCCGGCTCACTCCCGGCGAACTGACCTCGCTGCAGGAGGAGTTGCACGCCCTGATCCGGTCGTACGAGGAGCGGGCCAAGGCCGCCGAAGCGGCCGGTGACACCGAGGGGCGCGAGAACGTGGCGGTGTATCTGCAGGCGTTCCCGTTCCGGGAACTGTGACATGACCGCCACCGGCATACGTACGCCCGTCGCCGTCGCCGTCGCCGAACGCCCCGCCCACCGCGACGGGAACGTCCTGCGCTGGCTCGCCGCCTACACCGCCTCGATGATGGGCGACGGCATCTACTTCGTGGCGCTGTCCTGGGCCGCCGCCCGCAGCGGCAGCCCGGGACAGGCCGGGCTCGTGCTCGCCCTGGGGGCCGTGCCACGGGCCGCCCTGATGCTGGGCGGGGGAGTGGTCGCGGACCGGTTCGGACCCCGGCGCGTGGTCATCGGGAGCGACGCGGTGCGGTGCGCGGTGATCCTCGGGGTCGCCGCGCTGCTCTTCGTCAGCACGCCCGGGATCTGGCTGCTCGGAGCCGTCGCGCTGGTCTTCGGGGCCGTCGACGCCCTGTTCGTGCCGAGCGTCGGTGCGCTGCCGCCGCGGCTCACCTCGCCCGGGCAGCTCGGCCGGGTCCAGGGGATGCGCGGGCTCGGGCAGCGCGTCGCCCTTGTCGTCGGAGCCCCGCTGGGCGGCCTCACGGTGGCCGTCGGCGGCTCGTCGGCCGCGTTCGCGGTCGCCGGGGTGCTCTTCGCCGTCTCGCTCCCGCTGCTGTTCGCCGTACGCCTGCGGGAGCTGCCGCCCGACGACCGGGCGGGGCCGGACGGGGGCACGGCCCGGCGCCAACTGGCCGACGGGCTGCGGTACATGAGGGGCCACAAGATCCTCGCCCCGCTCCTGGTCACGGCCGGAGTGGCCGAGCTCGGCTTCACCGGGCCCGCCAACATCGGCTTGGTGCTGCTCGTGGACGAGCGGGGCTGGAGCGCCGCCGGGATGGGGTGGATCATCGCGGGCTTCGGGGTCGGCGCGGGCTCGGCGTCGCTGCTGATCGCCGTGCGCGGGCGGATACCGAGGGCCGGGACTGTGCAGTCGTACGGCTTCATGGCGGGCGCCGCCTCGCTCGCCTCGATCGGCTTCGCGCCCTCCGTCGCCCTCGCGGCCCTCGGCAGTCTCGGCGTGGGCCTGTGCACCGGGTTGAGCGGCGCCCTGTGCGCGGCGCTGCTGCAGACCCACTGCGACCCCGCCTACCTGGGCCGGGTCACCTCGGTGACCATGCTCATCGCCGTCGGCCTCGCCCCTCTCACCTACCCCGTGACCGGCGCCGCCATCGGCGCCTGGGGCATCGGCCCCGTCTTCGTCGCGAGCGCGGCGCTCAGCGCGGCGGGCGGGGTGTACGCGCTCTGCTCCCGCGCCCTGCGCCGCGCCGAACTCCCGTGCCAAGACGCCTAGTCGACCTGCTGCATCAGCTGCACCAGATTCCCCACCGTGTCGTCGAGCACCGCCATGAGCACCTGGCCCTGCCGCTGCGGCTCCTGCGTGAAGGCCACCCCGAGCCCGGTAAGGCGGGCGTGCTCGGCCGCCACGTCGTCCACCGAGAAGACCACGCTCGGGATGCCCGCCTCGCGCAGAGCCTTGCGGTACGGGTCCGCGATCGGGCTGTCGCCCGGCTCCAGGAGCAGCTCCATGTCCGCCTGCGCCCCGGCCGCGCCCACCGTCACGAACGGCGCGCCGCCGCCCATGTCGACGTGCGTGCGCGTCTCGAAGCCCAGCACGTCCGTGTAGAACGCGTGGGCCCGCGCCACGTCGTCGACGTACACCCCGGCCATGGCGAGCTTGATCATGAGAGTGCTCCCTGCGTGCGCCCCCCGGATCCGGTGGACTCAGATGCCGAGCTGCTTGGTGTCCCGCACCCGGGCGATCGCTTCCTTGTCGCCCTCCAGCTCGACGTCGGCGGTCTCCTGCCGCCCGTACGCGAACATGAGCAGCTCGTTCGGCTCCCCGGTCACCGTCACCACCGGCGCGCCCTTGTGGGCCACCACCGTCCGGCCGTCCGGGCGGCGCAGCACCAGGCCCGTCGGCGACTTGCGGCCCATCATCCGCGCCATCCGCTCCAGGCGCGCCCACAGCGCGTCCTGGAAGACCGGGTCGAGCTCGCGCGGCGTCCAGTCGGGCTGCGCGCGGCGCACGTCCTCCGTGTGCACATAGAACTCGACGGCGTTGGCCGCCTCGTCGATCTGCTTCAGGGAGAAGGGCGAGAAGCGGGGCGGACCGGTCCTGATGAGCTGGATCAGCTCCTCGTACGGCTTCTCGGCGAACTCCGCCTGCACCCTCTCCAGGCGCTGCGCCAGCTGCTTGATGAGGATGCCGCCCGCGGCATCCGCACGCCGCTCGCGCACCACCACATGGGCCGCCAGATCGCGGGTGTTCCAGCCCCCGCACAGGGTGGGGGAGTCCGGGCCCTGCGCCTCCAGGAGGTCGGCGAGCAGAAGCCGTTCACGCTTGGCATGGGTCGACATGCGGCAAGCCTACGACCGAGTAGCCGGTCCGCCCACCCGTCTCCCGGCCACCGCCCCTCAACGAGGCGCTCCGCGCCGCCCCTGCTCAATCAGTGGACGTCCGCGCAGGCACCCCCGCGCGGCCCGGCACAATGGCAGGCATGAGCAGTACGCCCCCTCCCAGCAGCCTCGACCCCGCCATCGCCGCCCGCCTCAAGCGCAGCGCCGACGGGCTCGTCCCCGCCATCGCCCAGCAGTACGACACCGGTGAGGTGCTGATGCTGGGCTGGATGGACGACGAGGCGCTGCACCGCACCCTCACCACCGGCCGCTGCACCTACTGGTCCCGCAGTCGCCAGGAGTACTGGGTCAAGGGCGACACCTCGGGCCACTTCCAGTACGTGAAGTCGGTCGCCCTCGACTGCGACGCCGACACCGTCCTCGTCCAGGTCGACCAGGTCGGCGCCGCCTGCCACACCGGCACCCGCACCTGCTTCGACACCGACCGGCTCAGCGTCTCGGCGCCGTCGGGGAGTTGACCCGGTCCCCGAGAGGTGACCCAGTCCCTGAGACGCCCGGCTGTCCGGCGGCCCTGCGCCCGTAAGCTCTCACCATGGATCTCGAGACCTTCCGCAAGCTGGCGTCCGACCGACGCGTGATTCCCGTCAGCCGCAAGCTCCTCGCGGACGGGGACACCCCGGTCGGCCTGTACCGGAAGCTGGCCGCCGAGCGTCCCGGCACCTTCCTCCTGGAATCGGCCGAGAACGGGCGCTCCTGGTCCCGGTACTCGTTCGTCGGCGTGCGCAGCGCCGCGACCCTCACCTCCCGTGACGGCGAGACCCACTGGCTCGGCACCCCGCCCGTCGGCGTGCCCACCACCGGCGACCCGCTCGCCACGCTGCGCGCCACCGTGGAGACCCTGCACACCCCGCAAGACCTCGCCCACGACCTGCCGCCCTTCACCGGCGGCATGGTCGGCTACCTCGGCTACGACATCGTGCGCCGCCTCGAGGACATCGGCCCCGGCGAGCACGACGAGCTCCGGCTGCCCGAGCTGACCATGCTGCTCACCTCGGACCTCGCCGTGCTCGACCACTGGGACGGCTCGGTCATGCTGATCGCCAACGCGATCAACCACAACGACCTGGAGACCGGCGTCGACGAGGCGTACGCCGACGCCGTCGCCCGCCTCGACGCGATGGAGGCCGACCTCTCCCGCGCCGTCCCCGCCGCCCCGGCCGCGCTGCCGCCCTCCGAGCTGCCCGAGTTCAGCACCAAGTGGGGCGGCCCGGAGTACCAGGTCGCCGTCGAGGACATCAAGGAGCGCATCCGCGCGGGCGAGGCGTTCCAGGTCGTGCCCTCGCAGCGCTTCGAGACCCGCTGCACGGCCAGTGCCCTGGACGTCTACCGGGTGCTGCGGGCCACCAACCCCTCGCCGTACATGTACCTGCTCCGCCTCGACGGCTTCGACGTCGTCGGCTCCTCGCCCGAGGCCCTCGTCAAGGTCGAGGACGGCGGCGCGATGGTGCACCCCATCGCCGGGACCCGGCACCGCGGCGCGACGCCGCAGGAGGACCAGGCCCTCGCCGAGGAGCTGCTCGCCGACCCCAAGGAGCGCGCCGAGCACCTCATGCTGGTCGACCTCGGCCGCAACGACCTGGGGCGGGTCTGCGAGCCCGGCTCCGTCGAGGTCGTCGACTTCATGTCCATCGAGAAGTACTCGCACGTCATGCACATCGTGTCGACCGTGACCGGCCGGGTGGCCGAGGGCCGTACCGCCTTCGACGTGCTGACCGCGTGCTTCCCCGCGGGCACCCTCTCCGGCGCCCCCAAGCCGCGCGCGATGCAGATCATCGACGAGCTGGAGCCGTCCCGGCGCGGCCTGTACGGGGGCGCCGTCGGCTACCTCGACTTCGCCGGCGACTCCGACACCGCCATCGCCATCCGCACCGCGGTCCTGCGCGACGGCACCGCGTATGTGCAGGCCGGGGCCGGTGTCGTCGCCGACTCCGACCCGGTGGCCGAGGACAACGAGTGCCGCAACAAGGCCGCCGCCGTGCTGCGCGCCATCCACACGGCCAACCGGCTGCACGCGGCATCCGCCCATAAGGGATAGTGGACGGGTGACTTCAGCAGTTCCGCAGCCCCGTACCGAGACCGCCTCCGCCGCCCGGGCGAGGGGCGGCGGCCGGCGCAGCCTCGCCGCGGCCCTCCTTCTCGGAGCCGTCGGCGCGGCCCTGGCGCTGCTCGCATCCCGCCAGGCGTGGGCGCACGGCACCGCGTCCGTGGCGGGCGGCGACTTCCCGCTGACCGCCAAGGGCAGCGACGTCACCGGCGTCCCCGCGGCCCTCGCCATAGTGGGCCTCGCCGCTCTCGTGGCCGTCTTCGCCGTGCGCCGCACCGGCCGCTTCCTGGTCTCGCTGCTGCTCGCCGCGAGCGGCGCCGGGATCATCGTCGCCGCCCTGCTCGGCGTCGAGGACACCGAGGCGCTGGACGAGAAGGCCGCCGAGGCGTCCGGCGACGCCGCCGCCCGGATCGGCGAGCTCACCCACACCGGCTGGCCGTACGCCGCGGCCGCCGCCGGGCTGCTGCTCCTGATCGCCGGGATCCTCGCCCTCACCCGCGGCGGCAGCTGGCCCGCCATGTCCGGCCGCTACGAGCGCGGCGGCGCCCCCGCCCCCCGCAGGGCGAGCCGCCCCGTGGACCCGGAGCGCCCCGAGGAGCTGTGGAAGGCCCTGGACCGCGGCGAGGACCCGACGCGCTAGGTCCTGTCCGACGGGTCGGGCCCCAGGGTCCGACCCGACGCGCGTGTCCCGCACCCCGCGCTCACGCCTGGCGTGCGCGTGCGGGACAATGTGAGCGAGCGTCCGACTCGCGGTGGGCGGACCCATCCACCACCCACGCACAGAGCACACGAGGAGCAAGTCATGGCAGGCCACGGACACACCCCGGCCGCGTGGACCGGAAGCATCATCGCCTTCATCGGTTTCTGCGTCGCGGGTGCCTTCATGGTGATGGCCAAGCCGGTCGGCTTCTGGGCGGGCATGGCCCTCATCGCCGCCGGAGCCGTCGTCGGCGGTGCCATGAAGGTCGCCGGTCTGGGCCAGAAGCCGCACGCGCACCCGGTCACGCAGACCGAGGTCTGAGCGGCGGGCGCACACCGGCCCTCGTACGGACGCGGAGGCGGCCAGGACACGGTCCGGGCCGCCTCCCGCGCGTTCCCGGCCGCCTCCCGTGCGCTGTCCCGCCGGGCGCCCGCGCGGACGGCGGGGGAGAATGCTCGGGTGAACGCCGAATCCACGGAGCTGTCCGGCGAGTTGTCACCACCGCCGTCGTCGCGGCAGCCCCCCACGCCGCCGGTGCCGCCCGCGCAGCTTGCGCCGTCCGCGCCACCAGGCTCGGCCGCGCGTCGGCTGCTCGTGCCCGTCGCGCTGCTCGGCTCCGTCGGTGCCGCCTTCGCCTATGTGGGCGCGGTCGACCCGAACGAGCCGGGGCACTACCCCGTCTGCCCGCTCCTGCAGTACACCGGCCTCTACTGCCCCGGCTGCGGCGGCCTGCGCAGCGCGCACGCCTTCATCCGCGGCGATTTCACGACGGCCCTCGGCGCCAATGCGCTCGCGGTGGTCGGCTACCTCGTGTTCGCCGTGGTATGGCTGCTGTGGGCGGTCTCCGCCGCACGTGGCAGGAAGCTGCGGATCGAGTTCGGTTCGGCACACGTCTGGGTGGTAGGGGTCCTGATCGCGGGCTTCACCGTTGTCAGGAATCTGCCGGTCGGAGCCTGGCTGCACCCGTGATTCCGCGGCTGTGCGCTGTGATGGAGTCCAGGACGTGGGATCGGCGTCAACCGGATGCGGGGCCTTCGCCCGCCTGTGGATATCATCGCAGTGACCATCGGAGTGCCCGATGTGGGCGATCCGAGAACAGCTTGTACCCAGCTTGAACGTCAGTTTTCAGCCGTCAGGAAGGGGGCCGCTCGCGTGAGCGTGCTCGACGAGATCATCGACGGAGTCCGTGCCGACCTCGCGGAGCGGCAGGCGCTCGTCAGCCTCGAAGAGCTCAAGGAGCGTGTGGCCAAGGCTCCCGAGGCGAAGGACGGCGCCGCCGCGCTGCGGGGCGACGGCGTCAAGGTCATCTGCGAGGTCAAGCGCTCCAGCCCGTCCAAGGGGGCGCTCGCCGCGATCGCCGACCCCGCGGGCCTGGCCGCGGACTACGAGGCGGGCGGCGCCGCCGTCATCTCCGTCCTCACCGAGAAGCACCGCTTCGGCGGCTCGCTCGCGGACCTCGAGGCGGTCCGCGCCCGCGTCGACGTGCCGATCCTGCGCAAGGACTTCATCGTCACCGCGTACCAGCTCTGGGAGGCCCGGGCCTACGGCGCCGACCTCGCCCTGCTGATCGTGGCGGCCCTGGAGCAGCCCGCCCTGGTCTCCCTCATCGAGCGCGCCGAGTCGATCGGCCTCACGCCGATCGTCGAGGTGCACGACGAGGACGAGGCCGAGCGCGCGATCGACGCCGGGGCCCGGGTCATCGGCGTCAACGCCCGCGACCTCAAGACGCTGAAGGTCGACCGCTCCACCTTCGAGCGCGTCGCTCCCGAACTCCCGGACAGCGTCGTGAAGATCGCCGAGTCCGGGGTGCGCGGCCCGCACGACCTCATCGCGTACGCCAACGCGGGCGCCGACGCGGTCCTGGTCGGCGAGTCCCTGGTGACCGGCCGCGACCCGAAGACGGCCGTCTCGGACCTGGTCGCCGCGGGCGAGCACCCCGCCCTGCGGCACGGCAGGAGCTGACCCGCAGATGTCCTCCGTCCGCCACGTCGCCGCGCGCGATCCGTACGCGCGCCTCGCTCCCGGCTGCCGCCCCCGCGGCTGCCGGGCGCCCGCGCGACGTGTGCGGGGCAGGCGGGTGCGGTACCACATCGGGGCGGAGCCGGGCCAGATCCCGGGGATGCGATGGCGACGGCGCCCCGAGCGCCGTCCGAGCTGAGGAGCGCCCCGCAAGGAGCGCAGGACAGCACGTCCGACCGGCAGCGGCGCTCGGACACACCCGCGAGAGCCAGAGAGCCATCAACTCCACTCCTAGCGAGGTTTCCGCATGCCCAGCGAGTTCTTCATCCCTGACCCGGAGGGTCAAGTCCCCAGCGCCGAAGGGTACTTCGGCGCCTTCGGCGGCAAGTTCATCCCGGAGGCGCTCGTCGCCGCGGTGGACGAGGTCGCCGTCGAGTTCGACAAGGCGAAGGCGGACCCCGAGTTCGCCCGTGAGCTGAGCGAGCTCCTCGCCAACTACACCGGCCGGCCCAGCGCCCTCACCGAAGTGCCGCGGTTCGCCCGGCACGCGGGCGGCGGCCGGGTCTTCCTCAAGCGCGAGGACCTCAACCACACCGGCTCGCACAAGATCAACAACGTGCTCGGCCAGGCCCTGCTCACCAAGCGCATGGGCAAGCCCAAGGTCATCGCCGAGACCGGGGCCGGCCAGCACGGCGTCGCCACGGCCACCGCCTGCGCCCTGTTCGGCCTCGAATGCACCATCTATATGGGCGAGATCGACACCGAGCGCCAGGCTCTCAACGTCGCCCGCATGCGGATGCTCGGCGCCGAGGTCATCCCCGTCACCTCCGGCTCCCGCACCCTCAAGGACGCGGTGAACGAGGCGTTCCGCGCCTGGGTCGCCAACGTCGAGGACACCCACTACCTCTTCGGCACGGCCGCGGGCCCGCACCCGTTCCCGGCGATGGTGCGCGACTTCCAGCGCGTGATCGGCGTCGAGGCCCGCCGCCAGATCCTGGAGCGCACCGGCCGCCTTCCGGACGCGGCGCTCGCCTGCGTGGGCGGCGGATCCAACGCGATCGGCCTCTTCCACGGCTTCCTCGACGACGTCGACGTCCGCCTGGTCGGCTGCGAGGCCGGCGGGCACGGCGTCGACAGCGGCGAGCACGCGGCCACGCTGACCGCGGGCGACCCCGGCATCCTGCACGGTTCGCGCTCGTACGTCATCCAGGACGAGGAAGGCCAGATCATCGAGCCGTACTCGATCTCGGCCGGGCTCGACTACCCGGGCATCGGCGCCGAGCACGCGTATCTGAAGGACACCGGCCGCGCCCAGTACATCCCGGTCACCGACGACGAGGCGATGCAGGCGCTGCGCCTGCTCTCGCAGGCCGAGGGCATCATCCCCGCGATCGAGAGCGCGCACGCGCTCGCGGGCGCGCTGCGGATCGGCCAGGAGCTGGGCCCGGACGGGCTGATGATCGTCAACCTGTCCGGCCGCGGCGACAAGGACATGGACACGGCCGCGCGCTACTTCGGGCTGTACGACAACGAGGCGCAGGGGGAGTCCAAGTGAGCGGGAACATCCGGCTGTTGAGCGACACCCTCGCGGCCGTCAGGGCCGAGGGCCGCTCCGCCCTCATCGCGTATCTGCCCGCCGGCTTCCCCACGGTCGACGGCGGCATCGACGCGATCAAGGCCGCCTTCGACGGCGGCGCCGACATCGTCGAGGTCGGCCTGCCCTACAGCGATCCGGTCCTGGACGGCCCCGTCATCCAGACCGCCGACGACATCGCGCTCAAGGGCGGCGTCAAGATCAAGGACGTCATGCGGACGGTGCGGGAGGCCCACGAGGCCACCGGCAAGCCGGTCCTGATCATGACGTACTGGAACCCCATCGACCGCTACGGCGTGGAGCGCTTCACCGCCGAGCTCGCCGAGGCGGGCGGCGCCGGGTGCATCCTGCCCGACCTGCCGGTCCAGGAGTCGGCGCTGTGGCGCGAGCACGCCGAGAAGCACGGCCTCGCCACGGTCTTCGTCGTCGCCCCCAGCAGCCTGGACGAGCGGCTCGCGAAGATCACGGCGGTCGGTTCGGGCTTCGTGTACGCGGCCTCGCTGATGGGCGTCACCGGCACCCGGGCCTCCGTCGGCTCGGCCGCCGCGGACCTGGTGCGGCGCACCCGCGCCACCACGGACCTGCCGGTCTGCGTGGGCCTCGGCGTCTCCAACGCCGAGCAGGCCGCCGAGGTCGCCGCCTTCGCCGACGGCGTGATCGTCGGCTCGGCCTTCGTCAAGTGCATGCTCGACGCCGAGGACGAGACGGCGGGCCTGACCGCGGTGCGCGAGCTCGCGGCCGACCTCGCCCGGGGTGTTCGAAACGCGTAGCCGTACGGGCACCCGGGGCCGGTAGCCCATACGGGTGGAGCTGCGACCGGGGAGGCACGCTGGTGCCTCCCCGGTTCGTTGGCGCGGGTGTGAGTGAGAAGAACCGTGAGGGAAAGCGCACGGCCCGAGAGCGCCTTGCAGTCGAGCGAGAGCGGCAGAAGTCGCGGGAGAAGCGGCGCCGCGCACTGATCGTCAGTTCCGCCGTCGTCGGCGTCCTCGGCCTCGCCGCGGTCGCGGGCGTCCTCGCCGCCAACTCGAACTCGGGCGGCAAGAAGGACAACAACACCTCGGGCCCACTGGTCGTCCCCAAGGGCGCCAACGGCAAGGACAGCCTCTCGATCCCGCTGGGCAAGGAGAGCGCCAAGTCCACCCTGGACATCTGGGAGGACTTCCGCTGCCCCGCCTGCAAGCAGTTCGAGGACGCCTACCGCTCGACCATCCATGAGCTCGCCGACAAGGGCCAGTTGAAGGTCGAATACCACCTGGCGACGCTGATCGACAAGAATCTCGGCGGCGACGGCTCGCTCCGCGCGGCCAACGCGGCGGGCTGCGCCCAGGACGCCGGGAAGTTCCCGCCGTACCACGACGTGCTCTATGAGAACCAGCCCGAAGAGACCGACGACGCCTACGGCAGCAACAGCAAGCTCATCGAGCTCGCGGGCAAGGTCGACGGGCTCGTCACCGACACCTTCAAGAAGTGCGTCGACGACGGCACGCACGACAGCTGGGTCGCCAAGTCCAACAAGGCTTTCCAGGACGGCAAGTTCCAGGGCACGCCCACGGTCATGCTCAACGGGAAAAACATCTTCAACGACGAGAAGAACCCGCTGACCCCGCAGAAGCTCAAGGAGATGGTCGAGAAGGCGGACAAGGCGGCGTAGCCGGCCGGGTGCGGGGCGGCGCCCGTTATGGACCCGTAAGCGGGCTGGTTGCCGTCGCCACCGCCCGGCACGGTAGCGTCGACCCTGCCATGGACCTTGCCTATATCCCCAGCCCGTCGCACGGAGTGGTCAACCTCGGACCCATTCCGCTGCGCGGCTACGCGTTCTGCATCATCATCGGCGTCTTCGTGGCCGTCTGGCTCGGCAACAAGCGGTGGATCGCCCGCGGTGGCCGTCCCGGCACGGTCGCCGACATCGCGGTCTGGGCCGTGCCGTTCGGCCTCGTCGGCGGTCGCCTCTACCACGTGATCACGGACTACCAGCTGTACTTCAGCGAGGGCCGTGACTGGGTGGACGCCTTCAAGATCTGGGAGGGCGGCCTCGGCATCTGGGGCGCGATCGCGTTCGGCGCGGTCGGCGCGTGGATCGGCTGCCGCCGCCGGGGCATCCCGCTGCCCGCCTGGGCCGACGCCCTCGCCCCCGGCATCGCCTTCGCCCAGGCCATCGGCCGCTGGGGCAACTGGTTCAACCAGGAGCTGTACGGCAAGGCCACGGATGTGCCGTGGGCCCTGAAGATCACGTCCTCGTCCGACGGCCGGGTGCCCGGCACCTACCACCCGACCTTCCTGTACGAGTCCCTGTGGTGCATCGGCGTCGGCTTCCTCGTCATCTGGGCCGACCGCCGCTTCAAGCTGGGCCACGGGCGGGCGTTCGCGCTGTACGTGGCGTCGTACTGCGTGGGGCGCGGCTGGATCGAGTACATGCGGGTCGACGAGGCGCACCATGTGCTGGGGCTGCGGCTCAATGTCTGGACCGCGATCCTCGTGTTCCTGCTGGCCGTGGTCTACCTGGTGGTTTCGTCGCGGGTCCGTCCCGGGCGGGAAGAGATCGTCGAGCCTGCGCCTCCCGGCGAGGGGAGCGGTGGGGAGTCCGACTCCGTCGAGGAGGGCGCCGAGTCCAAGGGCTCCGAGTCCAAGGACTCCGACTCCAAGGGCTCCGACTCCAAGGACTCTGACGTCGTCGAGAGTGAAACCGCGTCGGAGTCTGCCAAGAAGGGTTGATTCTTCGGCTGCCGGTCCGATGTGGCTGGTCGCGCAGTTCCCCGCGCCCCTCACGAGAACCCGCGTCCCCTACGGGACGCGGGTTCTCGCCAGTTCCAGGGTGCGCCGCGCCCCCTCCACCACCGCCCTGTCCACGAACCGGCCGTCCGGCAGAGCCAGGGCGCCCTCGTCCGTCTCCGCCGCCTTGAGGATCTCCTCCGCCGTCTCGATCTCCTCCGGGGCCGGCAGGTAGGAGCGCTCGATCACGGGGAGCTGGCGGGGGTGGATCGCCGCGCGGCCCAGGAAGCCGAGGGCGCGGCCGCGGGCGCAGGACGTGGCGAGGCCGCGCAGGTCGCGGACGTCCGGGTAGACCGACTGGGCGGGCGGTGCCAGTCCCGCCGCCCGGGCGGCCACCACCACGCGGGAGCGGGCCCAGTGCAGGCCCGCGTCGTCGCGGACGCCGAGGTCGGCGCGGAGGTCGGCCTCGCCGAGCGAGAGGCCGCGCAGGGCGGGGTGCGCGGTGGCGACGGCGTAGGCGTGCTCGATGCCGAGGGCCGATTCGAGCAGGGCGTAGAGGGCCGGGCAGCCGCCCTCGGCGGGGGCGGCGCGCTCCGCGACGCGGACCACGTCGGCGGGGGACGTCACCTTGGGCAGCCGGAGTCCGGCGAGGCCCGGCAGGTGGGCGAGGGCGCGCAGGTCGGCCTCGGCGAGCGGGCCGTCGAGGGCGTTCACGCGGACGTGTACGGGGACGGGGGCGGGGTCCGGGGCGGCGAGGAGCTCGGCCGTGGCGGAGCGGGCGAACTCCTTGCGGTCGGGGGCGACCGCGTCCTCCAGGTCGACGATCACCACGTCGGCGCCCGCGGTGAGGGCCTTCGCCACCACGCCGGGTCGGTCCCCGGGCGCGTACAGCCATGTCAGCGGCGGTCTCATGGCGTGACCTCCGTGTCCTGTGTGTTCTCCGCGTCCGCCGTGGGGCGTGCGGCGATCTGTCGTGCGGCCGTGCCGGGGCGCGTGCGGGCCGTGTCGGTGCGGGCGCGGGGCGGCGGCAGTCTCCTCACAGGGCGCCCTCCGTTCGCAGCGCGGTGATCTCCCGTCGGGTCAGGCCGAGTTCGGTGAGGACCTCGTCGGTGTCGGCGCCGTGCGGGCGGCCCGTCCAGCGGATGGCGCCCGGGGTGTCGGTGAGGCGGAAGAGGACGTTCTGCATGCGCAGCGGGCCGAGTTCCGGGTCGTCGACGGTCGTGATCGTGTCGAGGGCGGCGTACTGGGGGTCGGCCATGACGTCCCGTACGTCCTGGATGGGGGCGACCGCCGCCTCCGCCTTCTCGAAGGCCGTCATCACCTCGGCGCGGGTGTGCCGGGCGATCCAGCCGCCGACCGCCTCGTCCAGGACGTCCGCGTGCGCCGCCCGTCCCGCGCCCGTCGTGAACCAGGGCTCGGCGGTCAGGTCCGGGCGGCCGACGAGGCGCAGGACGCGTTCGGCGACGGACTGGGCGGAGGTGGAGACGGCGACCCAGCTGTCGTCCGCCGTGCGGTAGGTGTTGCGGGGCGCGTTGTTGGCGGAGCGGTTGCCGGTGCGGGCCTGGACCAGGCCCAGCTGGTCGTACCAGAGGGGCTGCGGGCCGAGGACCGTGAGGATCGGCTCGATGATCGCCATGTCGACGACCTGGCCCCGGCCCGTGCGGTCGCGGGCGGCGAGCGCCGTCAGCACCGCGAACGCCGTCGCCAGGCCCGCGATCGAGTCGGCGAGGCCGAAGGGCGGCAGCGTCGGCGGCGCCTCCGGCTCCCCGGTGATCGCGGCGAAGCCGCTCATCGCCTCGGCGAGGGTGCCGAAGCCGGGGCGGTGCGCGTACGGGCCGAACTGGCCGAAGCCGGTGACGCGGGTGAGCACCAACTCCGGGTTGACCGCGCTGAGTTCGGGCCAGCCGAGGTCCCATTTCTCCAGGGTGCCGGGGCGGAAGTTCTCGATGACGACATCGGCGGTGGCGGCCAGGCGCAGCAGGGTCGCGCGGCCGCCGCGCGTGGACAGGTCGAGGGTCATCGTGCGCTTGTTGCGGCCGAGGAGCTTCCACCAGAGCCCGACGCCGTCCTTCGACGGGCCGTGCCCGCGCGAGGGGTCGGGCCGCCGCGGGTGCTCGACCTTGATGACCTCCGCGCCGAAGTCGCCGAGCATCGTGGCGGCGAGGGGGCCAGCGAAGAGGGTGGCCAGGTCGAGGACGCGCAGGCCGGTGAGGGGGGCGGCATGGGGGGTGGCGAGCGGGGTGGTCATGAGGCCGGGCCCGCCGCGCCGGTGGCGGCCGCATCGCTCGCGGTGGTCGTCCCGTCCTGCGCGGTGGTCGACCTGTCGTGCTCCGCATCGATCTCCGCCCGGTACGGCATCGACGTGGATGCCCCCGCTCTCCGTACCGAGAGCGAGGCGGCCGTCGAGGCCCAGGCGAGCGCCTCCGCGACCGGGCGGCCCTCGCCGAGCGCCACGGCGAGCGTGCCCACGAAGGTGTCGCCCGCCCCGGTCGAGTCGACGGCGGTCACCTGCGGCGCCGCGACGACGACCGGCTCCGCGCCGCGCGCCGCGTACAGGCTGCCGCGCGCGCCCAGGGTGATCACGACCTCGGGGACCTGGGAGAGCAGCGCCTGGGCGGCGGCGCGCGGCTCGGTGATGCCGGTGAGCGCGGCGGCCTCGTGCTCGTTGGGCACCAACAGGTCGACGGCGGCGAGGAGTTCGGGCGGCAGGGGCTGTGCGGGGGAGGGGGTGAGGACGGTGCGCACGCCGTGCCTGCGGGCGGCCTCGGCGGCGGCGAGGACCCCCTCGACGGGGATCTCCAGCTGGAGCAGCAGCGTGCCCGCCGCGGCGATCAGGCCCTCGTCGCCGGGGGCGAGCGCGGTGACGGTGCCGTTGGCGCCGGGGATGACGACGATCGCGTTGCCGCCCTCGTCGTCGACCACGATGTGGGCGGTGCCGGTGGGGGCGTCGGTGGTGGTGCGCAGCGAGTCCGTCTCGACGCCCGACTGGTCGAGGGCGGCCCGGAGCCCGGCCCCGTGGGCGTCGTCGCCGACCGCGCCGATCATCGAGACGGTGGCGCCCGCGCGGGCCGCGGCGACGGCCTGGTTGGCGCCCTTGCCGCCGGGGAGCGTACGGAACTCGCGACCTGTCACGGTCTCACCGCGCTCGGGCGCCCGGGCGACGTAGGCGACGAGGTCCATGTTCGTGCTGCCGAGCACGGCGATGTGGGGGACGGGGGGCGGTGAGGGTGTCATGAGGCGCTGTTCTCCCGGGTGGGCTGGGCGGTGGGCTTGGCGGTGGGCGTGGTGGCGAGAGGGGCGGTGAGGGTGGCGGTGAGGTCTGCGAGGGCGTCGAAGCCGATGCCGTTGAAGTCACCGACGGACGTGGCGAGTCGATTGTCGAGCGGGGCCGTCCAGTGGTCGGGGAGCGCGTCCGGGTGGCCCGCGAGCAGGCCCGCGACCGAACCGGCCGTCGCGCCGTTCGAGTCGGTGTCCCAGCCGCCGGAGACCGCGCGGGTGATGGTGCCGGTGAAGTCGCCGTCGGCGTGGGTGAGGGCGGCGGCGAGCAGGGCGGCGTTGGGGACGACGTGCACCCAGTGGTAGGTGCCGTAGGCCGCGTGGAGGCCGTCCACGACGTCGTCGAAGTCCCGTGTGGTGTGGGCGAGTCGAATGCCGTGGCGGACGGCGCGGGCGAGGCGGGAGTCGTCCGGTACGACGGTCAGGCCCGAGCGGAGGCACTGGTGGACGTCCGCGGTGCCGGACGCCGCCGTCGCGATCGTGGCCGCCGCGAACATCGCGCCGTACACGCCGTTGTCCGTGTGCGAGAGCGCCGCGTCGCGCCGGGCCGCGTCGGCCGCCGCCGTGGGGTCGCCGGGGTTCGTCCAGCCGTGCACATCGGCCCGGATGAGGGCGCCGATCCACTCGCGGAAGGGGTTGTGGTGGCGGGCGGTGTGCGGGGGTTCGATGCCGTGGAGGAGGTTGCGGTAGGCGATGCGTTCCGCGGTGAAGGTGCGGGCGGCCGGGAGCTCGTCGAGCCAGAGTCTCGCCACGTCCGTGGTGGTGAAGTCGTGGGTGTGGCGCTGGAGCAGGAGGAGGCCCAGGAGGGGGTAGTTGAGGTCGTCGTCCTCCGGCATGCCGTTGATGTTCTCGGCGAGGGAGGTGGGGGCTGAGCGCTTGTTCCAGGGGTAGGTGGCTTTGAGGTCTGCGGGTACGCCGTGTTCGGTGAAGTACGTGGTCAGGGGCCAGTTGCCGGTTGCTCGGGCGAGTTGGCGGATGCCGTGGAGGGGGAGCTTCTCCACTGGTTTGCCGAGGAGGCAGCCGGTGGCTCTGCCGAGCCAGGCTGCGTGGAGGCGGGTGTGGTGGGTGGGTTGGGATGCCCCTGGCCCGCCCCTTCCCGCTGCATCCGACAGCGGCTTCGCCGCGGGCAGGGCTCTGCCCCTGGACCCCGCTCTTTGCGGACTCTCACCCAGCGGCGATGTTGCACTGTGGTTGTGCCCACCCTTCCCCAAGCTCTCGGCTTCGCTCGAGCGGGGGAGACTCCATTCGCCGTGCGGAACGCCTGCCCACAACGGTGGCGACTGGTCTGCGAGTTCGTCCAGGAGTTGCTCCGCCAGAGCTCGTAGGTGAGGCGCTGGTGGTGTGGGGGATGCGCCCGCCCGCGGCGGGGCCAGGTGGCCGCCTGCCCTCAGCCAGCGAGCCCGTACCGCCGTGGTGTCCCTGCCCTCCTCCTCCGCCTGGCGGAGTTCGTGGCCGATGAGGTCCTCCGGCTGGACCCAGGTGAGGCGGAGGTGTGTCATCGGGGGTCCGTGAGGGCCGTGAACGCCCGCTCGTGGGCGCGTCGTCGGGATGTGTCACGGGCGAAGATCTCCTGCGTGACCTCCGTCAGGGTGCGCGCCGGTGCGTGCAGGTCCAGGCGGCTGGCCTCGGCCACCTGCTTGGACCAGTCGGGCGGGGGCGGTGAGCCGAGGGCGCCCGCGAGTGCGCCCGCCATCGTGGCGATGGAGTCGCAGTCCCGGCCGTAGTTGACGGCGGCGAGGACCGAGCGGCGGTAGTCGCCCTCGCCGACCAGGAGCATGCCGAGCGCGATGGGGAGTTCCTCGATGGCGTGGAGGCGGGAGGGGCGGCGGGCGCCGAGGGAGGGGGTGCGGTAGTCGGGGCCGACCGTGTCGAAGGGGGCCACCGCCGTGCGGAGCGGGGTCAGGGCCGACTCGAAGTCCCGGTGCCCGCTTGCCACTTCGGCCACCGCCTCGATCGCGGCACGGGTGCCGTCCTTGGCGAGGGAGAGAGCGGTGTCGACGACGGAGGCCAGGGTCGCGCCCGGTGCGCAGGCCGCCGCCACCGCCGCGGCGAAGACCCCCGCCGCCTCCCTTCCGTACGAGGACTGGTGCGCGCCCGCGATGTCGAGGGCCTCCGCGTACGCCGCCGTGGGGTTCGCCGCGTTGACCAGGCCGACGGGGGCCATGTACATCGCCGCGCCGCAGTTCACGATGTTGCCGTTGCCCGCCTCGCGCGGGTCCACGTGGCCGTAGTGGAGGCGGGCGACGAGCCACTTCTCGGCGAGGAAGATCCGCTGCAGCGGGAGCGCCTCGGCTTCGAGTTCGGGGATCCAGCGGGGGGTGGTGAGGAGGTCGGGGACGAGGTGGTCGGCGATCGCGTACGCGTCCAAGTGGTCGCCCACGGCGGCGTAGACGCGGATGAGCGCGTGCGTCATCAAGGTGTCGTCGGTGACGTGCCCGTCGCCCTTGTGGTACGGGGCGATGGGCCGGGCGGTGCGCCAGCGGTCACCGTTCCAGGGGCCGACGATGCCGTGCACACGGCCCCCGTGGCGCTCGACGATCTGGTCGGGGGAGTAGCCCTCGACGGGGCCGCCGAGTGCGTCGCCGACCGCGGCGCCGACCAGGCTGTGGGTGATGCGGTCCGCCAGGGAGAGGGTGCTAGGTGATGGCGTCATGTCCGGATTGTCCATCCAGGGCGGCCAGTTCCGTGCGTGTCGCGTCTGCGAGGCGTGCGGCGAGTTCCACCAGGTCGGTGCCGGTGAAGCGGGGCAGGACGCAGCCGGAGAGGGTGCGGCACGCCTCGCGCCAGCTGTCGGGGACGGCGGTGGCGGTGCCGAGTGCGCCGGTCAGGGCCCCGGCGAGGGCGGGCGCGGAGTCGGCCACGCGGGACAGGCAGGCGGCCGCGGGGACGGCCTCGCGCAGGTGGCCGCGGGCGGCGGTGGCGAGGGCGAGGGCGACCGGGACGGTCTCGGCGGCGGCGATGCCGTAGCTGTAGACGTGGTCGACGATCTCGTGCTCCAGGAGCGGTACGAGGGCGAAGGTGCCGTCACCCGGAGCCTGGGCGCGGGCGAGCTTGACGGCGTGCCGGGCGTTGCGGCCGATCTCCGTGTGGCCGGGGAGCTGGGCGAGGGCGGCGTCCACGGCGGTGTCGACGTCGGCGCCGCCGAGTGCGGCCGCGACGGCGGCGGCCATGGCGCGGGCGCCGTGCACGCCGTCGCCGTCCTGGGTGTAGCGGGCGTCGAACTCGGCGAGCCGCGCGGCCTGTTCGGGGGCGCCGGGGTGCACGAGGGCGAGCACGCAGGCCCGTACGCAGGCGGCGTCGTCGAAGTAGTGGGGGTTGTCGTGGCCGGTGGCGGGTGGGCGCAGGCCGGCGGCGAGGTTGCCGATGCCGGCGTGCACGGAGATGCGGGCGCGAAGGGGGAGGACGGCGGACTCGACCTCCGGGGCGCGGGACGCTGCGGCGGCCACCTGGTTCGCGAGGGTGTGCCAGGAGTGGTCGATGGCCGTGCGGACGGGGTGGGTTCCGTTCGCTGCGCGGAGCAGCGAGTGGGCGGTGAACGCCGCCCACTCGGCGTCGTCGGAGGGGCCCAGGCGGAGGGGTTCGGGGGGCTGGTTGAGGGCGATGGGGACGGGGAGGGTGGTGGTGGCGTTCTGCTCGGCGAAGGTGTCGAGCTCGCGGGTGAGGCGGCGGGTCCACTCGGGGAGTCTGGCGGCTCTGTGCCGGGTGGCGGGCCACCCGGCGGCGTCGCCCGCCGCGAGGCCCAGGAGGAGCCCTTCGATGTGGGGCGCCCCGGGTCTCGGTGTGTTGGCGGCTGCGGGTGGGGATTGCCGTGCGGAACGCCTGCCCACGGATGTCATGGCTGGTGGTCCTCCTCCTCGTCCGGGGTCAGCAACTCCGCGATGTCCAGGACGTGGTAGCCCCTCATCGAGGGGAGGCACGTGCCTCGTACGGGGGTGATGGCGGACGACCACGTCGGGGGGATGCCCGAGGTGCCGTTCGTCGCGCCCGCGAGCGCGCCCGCCACCGCCGCCGTCGTGTCCGCGTCGCGGCCCATGTTGACCGCTGTCAGGACCGCCTCGCGGAAGTCGCCGCGCGCCGCCGCGTACGCGCCGAAGGCGAGGCCGACCGCCTCGGGGGCCAGGTCGGTCCAGGGGTAGCCGCCGATCACCACCGCGGAGCGGACCGCGCGTTCGCCGGCGGGGGCCGCCACCACCGCGCGGCGCAGCGAGCGGGCCGTCCAGGAGTCCATGGGGATGACCGACAGGGCCGCTCCGATGACCCCGGCGGGACCCGCGCCCGCCATCGCCGCCGCGACGCCCGCGGCCACCGCCCGGCCGCCGTAGATGCCCTCGCCGTCGTGGCTGACCGTGCCGTCGATCGCGACCAGTCGGGCCGCCTCGGCGGGGCGGCCCGCGGCGAACACCCCGAAGGGGGCCGCGCGCATCGCGAGACCGTCGCTCCACGCGTGCCGGTGCTGGGCCGAGATGGGGGCGGCGAGGCCGCGGCGGAGGTTCTCCAGGGTGCCGCGCTCGCTGAAGCCCGCGCCGCGGAACGGCCCCTCGTCCAGGTCGGCGATCCAGCGGTGCCAGGCCGTCTCGACATGAGAGACCGTCAGGGCCGAGCCGTGGCGGGCCAGGAGCAGGCCCGAGAAGATCGCGTACTCGGTGTCGTCCGTGCCGGACGGCGACTCGGTCACGTATCCCGTGATGCGGCCCCAGCGGCGGCGGATCTCGGACGGCTTCATGTTCTCCGCGGGCGCCCCGAGCGCGTCGCCCACGGCCAGGCCGAGCAGCGCGCCCCGGGCCCGGTCAAGGAGGCCGACCCCGTCTGTCACAGCCGCCGCACCCATCACGTCTGTTGCACCCGTTGCTGCACCCGTTGCTGCACCCGTCATGCCTGGATCTCTGCCACGCGGGGGCCGTCATCGCTGCACAGCGGGCCTTCGCGTCACCCCTTCGATGCCGTGTTCACGCAGGTAAGTACGGCCTTCCTTGCTGGCGAGAGCGATTTTTCGCGCGTACTTTCGAGGTCGGTCGGGGACGAGGAACCGACGTTCACAGTGATCTGGGGGATCCCGCGACATGGCCATCATCGAGACCGAGGCGACGCTGCACGAGGCGCACCGCGACAACCACACCCACCGTGATGTGAACGGTGGCTGGCTGCGTCCGGCCGTCTTCGGCGCGATGGACGGGCTCGTCTCGAACCTGGCCCTGATGACGGGTGTCGCGGGCGGTGCCGTGTCGCAGCAGACGATCGTCGTGACGGGGCTCGTCGGGCTCGCCGCCGGTGCCTTCTCCATGGCCGCGGGCGAGTACACCTCGGTCGCCTCGCAGCGCGAGCTCGTGCAGGCCGAACTCGACGTGGAGCGGCGGGAGTTGCGCAAGCACCCGCAGGACGAGGAGCGCGAGCTCGCCGCCCTGTACGAGGCGCGGGGCGTGGAGCCGGAGCTGGCCCGCGAGGTCGCCCGGCAGCTGTCCCGGGATCCGGAGCAGGCGCTGGAGATCCATGCGCGGGAGGAGCTCGGCATCGACCCGGGCGATCTGCCCTCGCCGCTCGTCGCCGCCGTCTCGTCCTTCGGGGCCTTCGCGCTCGGTGCCGTCCTTCCTGTTCTTCCGTACCTCCTGGGGGCCAGTGCGCTGTGGCCCGCCGTGCTCCTCGCCCTCGTCGGGCTCTTCGCCTGTGGTGCCGTGGTGGCCAAGGTGACGGCGCGGTCCTGGTGGTTCAGCGGGGTGCGGCAGCTGCTCCTGGGTGGTGCCGCGGCGGGTGTGACGTACGCCCTGGGCAGCTTGTTCGGAACCGCCGTAGGATGACGGCCGTGCAGCCCTATGCGAGAGGCTGCATAAGTAGTCGTTACCTCTCGGTTTCGAGCCGTTGACCACGGGGCATGAGCCGTAAGCGCTGCGGGCAATGAGGCCCGTGTCGCCCCGGGCCCTCAGTCAGCAATCTGTCCGCAGAGGCCCCTTCTGCACCGTTCCCCACTACCGTGGGCGGTGTCCACATGGTGGAATGAGCTATCCGCTTTCCGAGAAGCACCCCATCATGTAACCTGCACGAAATTTTGCGCCCCCAGCGGGCGCCCCGCCCCCAGAGGGCACTCGCAGAGGGCCAACGTCGTCCCTCGGCACCAGCACATGCCACGACGACGACGGGAGAGCCGATGCGTTCCGACGCCTGGTCGCCCATGGACGGTCGCCCTGCTCAGCAGGGGATGTACGACCCCCGTAACGAACACGACGCCTGCGGTGTCGGGTTCGTGGCCACCCTTACCGGTGTGGCGAGCCACGAGCTCGTCGAGCAGGCGCTGACCGTACTGCGCAATCTGGAACACCGCGGCGCCACCGGCTCCGAGCCGGACTCCGGTGACGGTGCGGGCATCCTGCTGCAGGTCCCGGACGCCTTCCTGCGCGAGGCCGTGGACTTCGAGCTGCCCGCAGCCGGGTCGTATGCGGTCGGCATCGCCTTCCTGCCCGTCGCCACCGCCACGGACGCCGCCGCGAAGATCGAGGAGATCGCCGCCGAGGAGGGTCTGAGCGTCCTCGGCTGGCGCGAGGTCCCCGTCGCCCCCGAGCTGCTCGGCGCCAGCGCCCGCTCGACGATGCCGGTCTTCCGCCAGCTCTTCGTGGGCGACGGCGCGAGCTCCGGGCTCGAGCTCGACCGCAAGGCGTTCGTGCTGCGCAAGCGCGCCGAGCGCGAGGTCGCGACGTACTTCCCCTCGCTCTCCGCCCGCACCATCGTCTACAAGGGCATGCTGACCACCGGCCAGCTGGAGCCCTTCTTCCCGGACCTGTCCGACCGCCGCTTCGCCACGGCCCTCGCGCTCGTCCACTCGCGCTTCTCGACCAACACGTTCCCGTCGTGGCCGCTGGCGCACCCCTACCGCTTCGTCGCGCACAACGGTGAGATCAACACCGTCAAGGGCAACCGCAACTGGATGCGGGCCCGGGAGTCGCAGCTCGTCTCCGAGCTCTTCGGTGAGCAGAGCCTCGACCGGATCTTCCCGATCTGCACGCCGGACGCCTCGGACTCCGCGTCCTTCGACGAGGTCCTCGAGCTGCTGCACCTCGGTGGCCGTTCGCTGCCGCACAGTGTCCTGATGATGATCCCGGAGGCTTGGGAGAACCACGCCTCCATGGATCCGGACCTGCGCGCCTTCTACCAGTACCACTCCGTGATGATGGAGCCCTGGGACGGCCCGGCCTGTGTCACCTTCACCGATGGCACGCAGGTGGGCGCCGTTCTCGACCGCAACGGCCTGCGCCCCGGCCGCTACTGGGTCACCGACGACGGCCTCGTCGTCCTCGGCTCCGAGGTCGGCGTCCTCGACATCGACCCCGCGAAGGTCGTCCGCAAGGGCCGCCTGCAGCCCGGCAAGATGTTCCTCGTCGACACCGCGGAGCACCGCATCGTCGAGGACCACGAGATCAAGGGCGCCCTCGCCGCCGAGCAGCCGTACAAGGAGTGGCTGGAGGCCGGTGAGATCGAGCTCTCCGACCTGCCCGAGCGCGAGCACATCGTGCACACGCACGCCTCCGTCACGCGCCGCCAGCAGACCTTCGGCTACACCGAGGAAGAGCTGCGGATCATCCTCGCGCCGATGGCCAAGACCGGCGGCGAGCCGCTCGGCTCCATGGGCACGGACACCCCGATCGCGGCCCTCTCCGAGCGCCCGCGGCTGATCTTCGACTACTTCACCCAGCTGTTCGCGCAGGTCACCAACCCGCCGCTGGACGCCATCCGCGAGGAGCTCGTCACCTCGCTCGGCACCTCGCTCGGCCCGCAGGGCAACATGCTGGAGCCGACCGCCGCGTCCTGCCGCAACGTGATGCTGCCGTTCCCGGTGATCGACAACGACGAGCTGGCCAAGCTCATCCACATCAACGCCGACGGCGACATGCCCGGCATGAAGGCCGCGACGCTCTCCGGCCTCTACCGGGTCGGTGGCGGCGGCGACGCCCTCGCCGCCCGCATCGAGGAGATCTGCGCCGAGGCCGACGCCGCCATCGAGGCGGGCGCCCGCATCATCGTGCTCTCCGACCGGCACTCCGACGCCGAGCACGCGCCGATCCCCTCGCTGCTGCTCACCTCGGCCCTGCACCACCACCTGATCCGCACCAAGCAGCGCTCCCAGGTGGGCATGGTCGTCGAGGCGGGCGACGTGCGCGAGGTGCACCACGTCGCGCTGCTCATCGGCTTCGGTGCCGCGGCCGTCAACCCGTACCTGGCGATGGAGTCCGTCGAGGACCTGGTCCGCGCCGGCACCTTCCTGCCCGGCATCGAGTCCGAGACCGCCATCCGGAACCTGATCTACGCGCTCGGCAAGGGCGTCCTGAAGGTCATGTCCAAGATGGGCATCTCGACCGTCGCCTCCTACCGCGGCGCCCAGGTCTTCGAGGCCGTCGGTCTCGACGAGGCGTTCGTCGAGAAGTACTTCAATGGCACGGCCACGAAGATCGGCGGCGCCGGTCTCGAGGTCGTCGCCGAGGAGGTCGCCGCCCGGCACGCCAAGGCGTACCCCGCCTCCGGCATCGCCTCGGCGCACCGCGCCCTGGAGATCGGCGGCGAGTACCAGTGGCGCCGCGAGGGCGAGCCGCACCTCTTCGACCCGGAGACGGTGTTCCGCCTCCAGCACGCCACGCGCAACCGCCGCTACGACATCTTCAAGAAGTACACGGACCGCGTGAACGAGCAGTCCGAGCGGCTCATGACGCTGCGCGGCCTGTTCGGCTTCAAGTCGGCCGACCGGCAGCCGATCCCGGTCGACGAGGTCGAGCCGGTCTCCGAGATCGTCAAGCGGTTCTCGACCGGCGCCATGTCGTACGGCTCCATCTCCCGCGAGGCCCACGAGACCCTCGCCATCGCCATGAACCAGCTGGGCGGCAAGTCCAACACCGGCGAGGGCGGCGAGGACCCGGACCGCCTCTACGACCCGGCGCGCCGTTCGTCGATCAAGCAGGTCGCCTCCGGCCGCTTCGGTGTGACCTCCGAGTACCTGGTCAACGCCGACGACATCCAGATCAAGATGGCCCAGGGCGCCAAGCCCGGCGAGGGCGGCCAGCTGCCCGGCCACAAGGTCTACCCCTGGGTCGCCAAGACCCGGCACAGCACCCCGGGCGTGGGCCTGATCTCCCCGCCGCCGCACCACGACATCTACTCCATCGAGGACCTGGCTCAGCTGATCCACGACCTCAAGAACGCCAACCCGGTCGCCCGCATCCATGTGAAGCTGGTCTCCGAGGTCGGCGTCGGCACGGTCGCCGCGGGTGTCTCCAAGGCGCACGCGGACGTGGTCCTGATCTCCGGCCACGACGGCGGTACGGGTGCCTCGCCGCTCACCTCGCTGAAGCACGCGGGCGGCCCCTGGGAGCTCGGCCTCGCCGAGACCCAGCAGACGCTGCTGCTCAACGGCCTGCGCGACCGCATCGTCGTGCAGACCGACGGCCAGCTGAAGACCGGCCGTGACGTGCTCATCGCGGCGCTGCTCGGCGCCGAGGAGTTCGGCTTCGCGACCGCTCCGCTCGTGGTCTCCGGCTGCGTCATGATGCGCGTCTGCCACCTGGACACCTGCCCGGTCGGCATCGCCACGCAGAACCCGACGCTGCGCGACCGCTTCTCCGGCAAGCCCGAATTCGTGGTCAACTTCTTCGAGTTCATCGCCGAAGAGGTCCGTGAGCTCCTCGCCGAGCTGGGCTTCCGCTCCATCGAGGAGGCCGTCGGCCACGCCGAACTCCTCGACACCACGCGGGCCGTGAACCACTGGAAGGCGCAGGGCCTCGACCTGGAGCCGCTCTTCCACGTGCCGGAGCTGCCCGAGGGCGCCGTCCGCCACCAGCTCATCGCCCAGGACCACGGCCTGGAGAAGGCGCTCGACAACGAGCTGATCAAGCTCTCCGCCGACGCCCTCGCCGGGGCCAGCGCCACTGAGGCGCAGCCGGTCCGCGCCCAGGTCGGCATCCGCAACATCAACCGCACGGTCGGCACCATGCTCGGCCACGAGGTGACGAAGAAGTTCGGCGGCGCGGGCCTGCCCGACGACACCATCGACATCACCTTCACCGGCTCGGCGGGCCAGTCCTTCGGCGCCTTCGTGCCGCGCGGTGTGACGCTGCGCCTGGAGGGCGACGCCAACGACTACGTGGGCAAGGGCCTCTCGGGCGGTCGCGTCATCGTCCGCCCGGACCGCGGCGCCGACCACCTCGCCGAGTACTCGACGATCGCGGGCAACACCATCGCGTACGGCGCGACGGGCGGCGAGCTCTTCCTGCGCGGCCGCACCGGTGAGCGCTTCTGCGTCCGCAACTCCGGGGCCCTGGTGGTCTCCGAGGGCGTGGGCGACCACGGCTGCGAGTACATGACCGGCGGGCACGCGGTGGTGCTCGGCGAGACCGGGCGCAACTTCGCGGCCGGCATGTCCGGCGGCATCGCGTACGTCATCGACCTGGACCACGCGAACGTCAACGCGGGCAACCAGGGCGCGATCGAGCCCCTGTCCGAGGACGACAAGCAGTGGCTGCACGACGTCGTGCGCCGCCACGCGGAGGAGACCGGATCCACGGTCGCCGAGAAGCTCCTCGCCGAGTGGGACGCGTCCGTGGCCCGCTTCACCAAGATCATCCCCAGCACGTACAAGGCAGTGCTCGCCGCCAAGGAAGCCGCCGAGCGAGCCGGGCTCTCCGAGTCCGAGATCACCGAGAAGATGATGGAGGCGGCGACCAATGGCTGATCCCAAGGGCTTCCTGAACCACGGCCGCGAGGTCGCCGAGACCCGTCCGGTCGGCGAGCGCGTCAAGGACTGGAACGAGGTCTACGTCCCCGGCTCCCTGCTGCCGATCATCAGCAAGCAGGCGTCGCGCTGCATGGACTGCGGCATCCCGTTCTGCCACAACGGCTGCCCGCTCGGGAACCTCATCCCCGAGTGGAACGACTACGCGTACCGCGAGGACTGGTCGGCGGCGCAGGAGCGGCTGCACGCGACCAACAACTTCCCGGAGTTCACCGGGCGGCTGTGCCCCGCTCCCTGCGAGTCGGCGTGCGTCCTCGGCATCAACCAGCCCGCCGTGACCATCAAGAACGTCGAAGTCTCGATCATCGACAAGGCGTGGGACGCGAACGACGTCAAGCCGCAGGCGCCGGAGCGGCTGTCCGGCAAGACGGTCGCCGTCATCGGCTCGGGCCCGGCGGGCCTCGCCGCCGCGCAGCAGCTGACGCGGGCCGGTCACACGGTCGCGGTGTACGAGCGCGCGGATCGAATTGGGGGGTTGCTTCGTTATGGCATCCCCGAGTTCAAGATGGAGAAGCGCCACATCAACCGGCGCATCGAGCAGATGCGCGCGGAGGGCACCAAGTTCCGTACGGGCGTGGAGATCGGCCGCGACATCGACGCGGCGAAGCTGCGCAAGCGCTACGACGCGGTCGTGGTCGCCGCCGGTGCCACGGTCTCGCGTGATCTCCCGGTCCCCGGGCGGGAGTTGAACGGCATCCACTTCGCGATGGAGTACCTGCCGCTCGCCAACAAGGTGCAGGAGGGCGACTACGTCCAGCCGCCCCTCACCGCCGAGGGCAAGCACGTCGTCGTGATCGGCGGCGGTGACACCGGCGCGGACTGCGTGGGCACCGCCCACCGCCAGGGCGCGGCCTCGGTCACCCAGCTGGAGATCATGCCGCGACCGGGCGAGGAGCGGGCGACGGGCCAGCCGTGGCCCACCTTCCCGATGCTCTACAAGGTCACCTCCGCGCACGAGGAGGGCGGCGAGCGGGTCTACTCCGTCTCGACCACCCACTTCGAGGGCGACGAGGACGGGAACGTGCAGTTCCTGCACCTCGTCGAGGTCGAGTTCGTGGACGGGAAGCTGACGCAGAAGCCGGGTACGGAGCGGAAGATCCCGGCGCAGCTGGTCACGCTGGCGATGGGCTTCACCGGCACGGACCAGGAGAACGGGCTGGTCTCCCAGTTCGGGCTCGACCTGGACGAGCGTGGGAACGTGGCGCGGGACGCCGAGTTCCAGACGAACGTTCCCGGGGTCTTCGTCGCGGGGGACGCGGGGCGGGGGCAGTCGCTGATCGTGTGGGCGATCGCGGAGGGGCGGTCGGCTGCGCGGGGGGTGGACCGGTTCCTGACCGGGGCCTCGGATCTGCCGGCTCCGATCCGTCCTACGGACCGGGCGCTCACCGTCTAGTTCTTTCCGTCTCGGCACGACCCCAACTGACGTCCCGTACAACGGCGTACGGAACTGGCGCGACGCCTGCCTTTGTCCCCGACCGGACTCTGGGTGGGCGTCGCGTTTTTTCTTTCCCCGGTCCCGCCCCTTCCCGAATCCGGCGACTCCGTCGCCCTGGGGCGGCCTTCCTGGGGCTTTGCCCCTAGACCCCCTTTTCGGCCTGGACGGCCTCGTCCTCAATCGCCGGACGGGCTATCGATAGCC